>JAJDDH010000216.1 GCA_029260415.1 Phycisphaerales bacterium
TTGCGTTGCGTTGGCCCGCGCTCGTGGCCGCGACGCCCCTGGGTGAGCCGACGTGGATGCCCGCGCGGGAGGGGGCGCGACTGAGCGCGCTCGTCGGGGGGATCCTGGAGGGCAGCGACCCGCTGTCTGGCGACCCGATCCGCGACGCGGGCGAGGCGCTGCTGGCGACTGGCTGGTTCGCGTCGCCCCCGAGCGTGCGCCGCACGAAGGATCTGGGCGTGGAGATCAGGGGCGAGTGGCGCATCCCGGGCGCGGCGGTGCGCACGAGGGACGGCGACCGCCTCATCGCGTGGGACGGGGCGCCGCTGGCGCTGATCTACGGGCAGGGCGAGAGCGGGCAGCGAGTGATCGTGGGCGCCTGGAGCGTGCCCGACGCCAGCGGGGCCCGGCGCTCCGGGAGCGACGGACGCTGGCCCAGCCAGGACGTGCTGGCGGGGCTCGAACTGCTCACGCTGCTGCGCAGCTCCGGGCTTGACAGCCAGATCGCGGGTGTGAACGTCGAGCCCTTCACCCGGGACAAGACGCTGGAGCTGATCACGACCCGAGGCGGGCGGATCGGGTGGGGCGGGGCGCCCGGGGCGTTCACGCCCGGCGAGGTGAGCGACAACATCAAGCTCGAACGCCTGCGAACCCTGCGCGACCGGACCGGGATGATCGACGCGGGCAAGGACCAGATCGAGATCTTCGGTCCCCGCGTGCTGCTCGACCTGACGGGCGGCTGAGCGGAATACGATCCGGACGTGGACACGAGCCCCGAGCAGCGCGCTGACGATCGATCCCCGCCCGCGCCCGAGGCGCGCACGCAGAAGGAGCGCGACATCTTCGGGCGCGTGCCCAAGGGGCGGCGCGACTGGGCGCACCGCAAGGGCGAGCCGCGCACGTTTGCGCTGCTGTGGACGCTGTACCTGATGCTCGCGACGCTGGTGATGTTTGCGTCGCTGAGCGCGTCGCCCTCGGTGACGCCCGAGGTGTACCGACCCGCGGCGCGGACGCTGCTGCTGAGCGTGACGCTGGGGGTCACGCTGCTCTGGCCCATGACGCGTCTGAGCCAGCTGGCGCCGCGCGAAGCGCCGGTGGGCGCGGTGCTCAAGGACCTGGTCGTGGTGCTGCTGCCCTCGCAGGCGCTGGTGTGGCCCCACGCGATGGGGATGCTCTCGGGCTGGCCCGTGAGCGTGGTGGGGGCGGTGGCGCTGGCGATGGGGGCCTGGGCGCTGGTGACCGGGGGCGTGCTGGCGGTGGCGCTGGCGACGATGCGCCCGGACACGGGCGCGGGGGTGCGGGCGGTGTGGATGGGGGTGTTCGTGGCGCTGAGCGCGGGGCTGCCGCTGTGGCTGCTGGTTGCCGGCTCGTATGATGTCGTCGAGGGCGCGTCGGTGGTGGACCCGCCCAGCGGGCGCATGCTCAGCCCGCTGACAGCGATCATCGAGGTGACGCGGGACCGGGCCTGGTCCGGGCGTTCGGCCCGGGTGGGCCCCGGGCACTGGCGCCCGCTGCTGGCGACGCTGGCCGCGGGGGGGATCAGCCTGGGCGTGGCCCGGGTGATCACGCTCGCCCGGGGGCGGCGATCGGCATAGATTGTGGGTCGGCGCCGACCGGCCCCACGACTGGAGACGACCATGGATGTGATCTCGGCCGACGACAAACGGCGCCTCGAAGGGCGGCTCAACGAGCTGATCGCCCACCGTTCCGTGATCACGGAGCGGATCGCAGACGCGCGGGCGCTGGGTGATCTCAAGGAGAACGCGGAGTACCACGCCGCCCGCGAGCAGCAGGGCCTGGAGGAGGCGGAGATCCGTCGCATCGAGATCCGTCTGTCAACGGCGCAGGTGGTCAGCGAGGATCAGCAGGCCGAGGGCGTGGTGTTCATCGGCTCGACCGTCCAGCTCAAGGAGGTGGGCGACGACGAGATCGAGACCTACCGCCTCGTGGGCGAGTCCACGGGCGACGACAACGACGAAGTAATCGAGGTGACGACGACCAGCCCGATGGGCGAGGCGCTGATGAAGGCGCGCGTGGGCGAGACGGTCCGCGTCCGGGCGCCGCGCGGCGTCAAAGAGTTCGAGATCCTCGCGATCGTCTGAGACCGCTAGGGCGAGTCTTCGGGCGCGTCCTGTGCGCCGCCCTCCGCCTCGACGAGCGATCGGACCGCCTGGGGAAGATCGAACACTGCGGGGTCCACCCGGTCGAACGAGACGTCCTTGATCGACACGGTGATGACGGTGTCGGCGTACCGCTCGATGGTGGTGGTCGGGACCAGGAGCCGCTCGTACTCGGTGTACTTGGCGAGCACGCGGGTGTAGGGGATTGGGCCGGTCGCTGAGTCGCGCATGCCGCGCACCCCCAGGCGTGTCCCGACGCCCTTGCTGTAAAACTCGAACGTCTCGGTCCCGTCGTGATCGACGAGACGGATCGCAAAGGCGGGCTCCCCCTCGAAGACCTCGTCACCCCTGAACTCGATGGTGGGGTAGATCTGCTCGTAGTGCAGGTCGCCGTGAACATCGGCGCTGCGGATGATCGAGGTCGCCTCTGGGCCCTGCGCCAGCGCGGGGCCGACGCCTGGGTTGATGGTCCAGGCGGTCTGGCCGTCGAATCCCTGGAGGATCGTGCCGGCGTTGCCGAGCTCGAGACGGGTGAGCATGCGGGGCGGGTCGCTGCGGATGGACACGACCTTGCCGATGAAGGCGGCGCCGCGGATCTCGAACGTGCCGCGGATGGTGAGGTCCTCGATCGCGCGGATGAGCTCCTCGCCCCCGACGGCGTTGATGTGCCGCCCGATGATGAACAGGGCCTTCTCGCGCAGCTGGTCGGAGCGCTCTGGTGTCGCGGCCTCCTGGGCGGGCGCCTCCGGTTGAGCCGCCGCTGGAGCGAGGACAACCCCGCAGGCCAGGAGACACGTCCAGAGATGACGGCTGCGCATGGTTCGACCCTCCACAGTGCGTGCGTCGAGGCGGCGTTACGGCGCCGCGGCGGGTTCCGGTTCTTCGGTCAGGGCCTGGATGGCCGGGGGGAGCACGAAGACGGCGTCGTCGATCTTGTCGTAGCTCACGCTCTCGACGATGATCTCGACATCGGTGGGGCCCAGGTGCTGGACGGTCTTGGTGGCGATGAGCACCCCGCCGAACTCCTTGTAGTCCATGAGCTCGGTGGAGACCTCGATCTCGCCCATCGGGCTGCCCTGCATGGAGACGGTGCCGACGAGCAGGCCCGACTCGACGCTGTAGTGCTGCGTGGTCTCGGAGCCTTCGTCATCGACGAGCTTGACGATGTTGGTCTTCTGGCCTGAGAACTCGCCCGTCCCCTCGAACGAGATGCCCTCGTAGTACCTTTCGGTGTGCAGCACGCTGATGTAGTCGGCCTGCATCTGCATGTCGCGCAGCTCGCGATCTTCCATGAGCGAGGCGCCCATCATCGGGCTTAGGCCCCAGCCGACCGAGCCGTTGTAGCCGGTCTTGGGAGAGCCGAGCGCGACCACGTTGATGTGGGCGACGAATGTGTCCGGGGCTCGGTTATAGAACGTGAACGGGCCCGAGATGCCCTGGGAGGGGATGAGGATGTTGCCGGTCTGTGTGATCGAGGTGTGCTTGCGGAGCGTGTCGGCGCCGCCGATGGCCTCGATGTGACGGTCGATGATCTCGAGCGCCTTGGCGCGCGACTCGCCCTCGTCCTGCATGGTCGGGGCCGGGGCGGGTTCGATCGCGATCGCGGGTGTGGTCAGGCACATGGCCAGAACCGGCAGCGCGAGGCGAAGGGGGGACATGCGATGAATCATGGTCAGGATCTCCGTTGCCCGCGGCGGATCCGCCCGGGGCTGGTTCGTACGAGTTTAGTCGTCGGACGGTGTGTCTTCGCCCTGGGCAATCCACGCCGCGGCCTTGGCGACCGGGGCGTCGATCCCGTTGAGCAGGTCCGTTCGGTTGAGTTCAACCGGGACGTCGGGGGGGACGCCGTCGCGTTCGAGGCGGCGCCCGGTGGAGTCGTGGTAGTCGGCGATGGCGTGGAGCAGGTCGTCGCCGTTGGGCAGGCGGTCCATGTTGGCGGGCAGGGCCATGCCCGCGGTGCGCTGCCCAAAGACGCGGGCCCGCCCGATGGACTGGAGCCCGCCGGCGAAGATCTCGCTGGTGGAGGCGGAGACGCCGTCGATAATGACCGCGAGCTTGCCGTCGAAGGGGGTGACGCGGTCGCCCCAGCTCGTGGAGAGCGCGGGCGTGACGTTGAACTTGAGGGTGGCGCCGCGCATGGTCATGGTTCCGAGGCTGGCGGGCTCGGTGACGATGTGCCTGCTCATGCCGATGGCGAGCCCCCCGATGCCCCCGAGGTTGCCTCGGATATCGATGATGATGCCGTCGGCGTCGCGGAGCTCGTCGACCGCGCGCTCGAAGGCGGGGGCCGCGGGCATCATGAAGATGTTGAAGCGGATGAGCCCGATGCGGGCGCCCTGGGGCACGCCCATCTCGCCGGGCTCGAG
>JAJDDH010000217.1 GCA_029260415.1 Phycisphaerales bacterium
CACCGCGAGGACGGCGCCGTCACGCTGCTGGACGTCGCGGCCGAGCGGATGGACGGGCTGGTCGATCCCGCCCAGCGCTACATCTGCACGAACGAGAAGTTCCGCGAGCAGATCCGCGCCCGTCTGCCCGCGTTCACCGACGCGAACATCCTGGGCGAGCCCGCGGCACGCGACACGGTCAACGCGGTCGGATTCGCCGCGGCGGTGCTGGAGAAGCAGGACCCCGACGCGGTCTTCGCGGTGCTGACCGCCGACCACCTGATCACGCCGCAGCACGTGTTCGCCCGGGCGATGGACATCGGGTTCAAGCTCGTCGAGGAAAGCCCGAACCGCCTGGTCACGTTCGGGATCAAGCCCACGTTCCCCGCGACGGGCTACGGCTACGTCGAGCAGGCGGGCGAGATCCTCAACACCGACGCCCTGGGCTTCCATGTCGCCCGCTTCGTCGAGAAGCCCGAGCTCGCCAGGGCCCAGCAGTACCTGAGCAAGGGCACGTTCTTCTGGAACTCGGGCATGTTCGTCTTTAGCGCGAAGACCATCATGCGCCTGCTCGAGTCGTACATGCCCGAGAACTACGCGGGCCTGCGGAAGATCCAGGACGCCTGGGGAACCCCCGACCAGCAGCGCGTGCTCGACGAGGTCTACCCGACGCTCGCGAAGAAGAGCGTGGATTATGCGATCATGGAACCCGCGAGCGAGGACGACAGCGTCACCATCTGCGGCGTGCGCATGGACGTGGACTGGCTCGACGTGGGCTCCTGGCCCAGCTACGCGGAGACGCTTTCACCCGACCCCAGCAACAACCGGGCGGCCCCCGGGACCAGAGCGGTCATGGTCGATTGCAAGGACTCCACGGCCATCAGCTCCGACGCGAACCACACCGTCGCCCTGCTGGGGTGCGAGGGGCTGATCGTGGTCCATACGCCCGACGCGACACTGGTGATGCCGGCGGAGAAGGCGCAGGATCTGAAGCGGTTGCATGAGCGGCTGGATGATCGGCTGAAGTAGCTCCCGTGTGTTCAGGTCTCGCTTGGGAATGATTGACCACAGAGACGCAGAGGCGCGGAAAGAACTGATGCCTGAGTTTGAGACAGGGCTTTCTCGTCGCCTTTCTTTGCGCCTCAGTGGTGAATAATCCCCCGTGCGATACCTCGCCATCGATCTGGGTGACAAGCGGACCGGGCTCGCCCTGGGCGACGCGGTGATGAAGATCGCCTCGCCTGTGGGCGTCATCGAGGTCCCCATCGAGACCCGGGGGGGCGAGGCCCTGCTCGACGCGATCGAAAAAGCCTGCGAGGAGCAGTTGGGCCCGGCGGGGGAGCTGGTCCTGGGCCTGCCGCTGAATATGGATGGGTCCGAGGGGCCGCGGGCGAAGCTGGTGCGGGCGTTCGGGGCCCGTGTCAGCCAAAGAACCAACCGGGCGGTTCACCTGCAGGACGAGCGGCGGACGAGCCTGCGGGCCGACGAGCGGATGGCCCAGAGCGGGCTGACGCACGGGCAGAAGAAGGCCCGGCGGGACGCGATCGCGGCCGCGGGGTTCCTGCAGGACTTTCTCGACGGGCTCGATCGCCCCGGATCGAACGACGAGGCGCCGGCGTCGTAGGCTGTTGCAGGCTTGAGATACGCAACGCGGGCGCCTCCGCGCCGATACACGATCAGGACCCACGGAGGGACGACATGATCCGACGCACGCTGCTGACCATGACAACGCTGGCCCTGACCGCCCCGCTGGGGATGGCGCAGCAGGCGAGCGAGTACGAGACCGCCGACGAGCTGCTGCTGGCCCTGGAGACCGCCGACGAGGGGGTCCACACGCTCCGCTGCAACATCGTGCACACGAAGCTGTTCGGGCTGGCGGGCGACTACCAGCAGCGCCGCGGGAACCTGGTCTACACCACCGACCCGCGCCAGCGGTTCGCCATCAGCTTCGAGGCGATGATCCTCGACGGGCGCGTGTTCGACTCGGAGAAAGTCTACATCTTCGACGGCGAGTGGCTGGTCGAGAAGTTCCCGACCGACCGCGAGTTTGTCAAGACGCGGATCGTCGCCCCGGGCGAGGCGTTCGACCCGCTGCGCATCGGCGAGGGCCCCTTCCCGGTCCCCATCGGGCAGAAGCGTGAGGAGATCCTGGAACGCTTCAGCGCCGAGCTGGCCGCGGCGGACGACGGGCTCGAAGAGGAGGCGTTCGGGACCGCCGCCCGGGCCGCGGTGGGCAGCGGCTGGATCCAGCTGCACCTGACGCCCAACGCGCTGTTCGCCGAGGACACGGATCTGACCGACGTCCGCGTGTGGTACGACCCGGACGACCTGCTCCCGCGGATGGCCAAGACGGTCAACGAGATCGGCGACGAGTCGCTGGTGTTCCTGTACTCGCTGGAGAAGAACGGCGAGACCGCCGAGGTCGAGTTCAGCGTGCAGACGCCCGGCGACGACGAGGGGTGGAACGTGACGCTGCGCGACCGGACGGGTGTGGCGGCGCAGATCGAGGTCTCGCCGTGAACGCGCCGCGAATGCGGGCGGGGGCAGTCGCGTTCGCGCTGGGGCTGTCGCTGATCGCGGGCGCTCAGGAGGCTGGGCACGATCACGGGCCGTCGGGCCCGGCGATGCCCCCCATCGAGCTGTCGAGCGCCGCGCAGTCGCGCCTCGAGGCGCCCTACCTGAGCGACGACGAGCAGCGTGACCTTCGTCTCTACCACGGCGTCTGGACCGAGAGCGACCTGGACACCCCCGCGCGCCGGGCACAGGCGGCGCTGCTGCTGGGGTTGGTGGATCACGAGGTCTTTGATCTGGAGGGCGTCAACCCAATCGACCGCGCCGAGGCGCTGCTGGGGCGGGGCGATCCCGAGAACGCGATCGAGGCGGTCGCGGGGCGCAGAGAGATCCGGGCGATCCGTGTTCGCGCCGAGGCGCTGGCGACGCTGGGGCGGTACGACGAGGCCGACGCGGCGGTCGAGCCCGTGGTCGATCGCATGATCCGCTCGCGCCTGGAATCGGCGTCGGAGATCAGCGAGGGTGTGCGGGCGCTCATGCTGCGGACGCGCATCCGTGGGTCGCAGGGCGCCGGGGGGGGCGACTTCCGCCAGCTGCTGCAGATTCTGTCTAAGGCGCGCGACGAGCTGGACCGCCTGTCGTGGGAGGTGCGTCTGGTCGAGGCGGAGCTGCTGTACGACAAGCACAACAACGCCGAGGCGCGGGCCGCGGCGCTCGAGACGCTGCGCCTGAACCCGCGTTGCGCCCGCGCGTGGCGGGTGCTGGGCGAGATCAGTGTGGACGGGTTCAGCTTCGACCTGGCGGGCAAGGTCGCCGACCAGCTCGACGCGATGAGCGCGCCCGCGGGCGTGCTCAACCGGGCGCGGTCGTTCAGCCCGGACGCGGGGCTGATCCGCTCGCGCGCCAGGCTGCGCCAGCGCGACCCGGACGGCGCGGAGCAGGCTCTGGACGACATCCTGTTGGAGATGCCCGACCACCGTCAGGCGCTGGCCCTGCAGGCCGCGAGCGCGGCCGTCGCGTTCAGGTACGTCTCGGTGGACCGCGCGCTCGAGAAGTACGAATCACTGAGCCCGGGCACGCCCGACGCGCTGTACCAGGTGGGTCGCGCGCTGGCCGAGGCGAGGCAGTACGGCGAGGGGGCCACGTACCTGGAGCGGGCGATCGAACGGCAGCCCACGTGGTCGGCGCCCCTGATCGAGCTGGGGCTGCTCGAGGTTCAGTCCGGTCGCGACGACCGGGCCCGCCAGTGGCTCAGCCAGGCGGCCCGCCTCGACCCGTTCAACATCCGCGCGGCCAACTCGCTCAAGCTGGTGACGGACCTGCAGCAGTTCGAGACGGTCGAGAGCGAGCACTTTATCGTCCGCTACCAGGCGGGCGTGGACGCTGTGCTCGCGGGCGAGATGCTGCCCGTGCTCGAGAGGATCCACACGCGCGTCGCGGGCAAGGAACGCGGCGGGCTGGACCACGAGCCGGGACAAAAGACGCTCATCGAGCTGATGCCCAACCACGCGTGGTTCAGCGTGCGCATCACGGGCATGCCCGAGGTGCACACGATGGCGGCAAGCACGGGTCCCGTGATCGCGATGGAGGCGCCGCGCGAGGGCAAGGGGCAGACCGCGGGGCAGTACGACTGGGCGCGCGTCGTGCAGCACGAGTACACGCATACGGTCTCGCTGTCGCGCACGAACAACCGCATCCCCCACTGGTTCACTGAAGCCGTGTCCGTGTTCATGGAGGACGCGCCGCGCGACGAGCGGACGTGGGGCCTGCTGCTGGGCGCGTTCCGGGCGGGCGAGCTGTTCGATCTGGAAGAGATCAACATCGCGTTCGTGCGACCCAAGAAGCCCACGGACCGGGGGCAGGCGTACGCCCAGGGGCACTGGATGTACCAGTTCATCGTGAGCGAATGGGGCGCGGACGCGCCGCTGAAGCTGATGGACCGGTACGCCGCGGGCGAGCGCGAGGCGTCGGCGTTCGAGACCGTCCTGGGCGTGGACTCCGATTCTTTCCTCGAGCGGTTCACCGACTGGGCCAAGCAGGTCCTGATCGAGCACGGGCTGCTGCTGCCCGAGGGCGTGCCCGGCGTCGCGGCGATGCTCCAT
>JAJDDH010000218.1 GCA_029260415.1 Phycisphaerales bacterium
TGCCGACCAGTTCCAGAACACCCAGTCCGGACGCGTCTGGGAGTGGCAGGCCCAGATCTTCCTCAAGGTCCGCCAGAAGAACCTCGACGGCCCCCGCGGCGTCAACCCCACGCTCGAGAAGCGCAACGCCGAGATCAAGGAGGGCGTCGCCCTCATCTTCCGGCGCGCCCAGCACAAGCACCTCCAGGAGCCCGGGCTCCAGACCATCAGCCGTCAGGTCACGGCCTACGTCAACGAGGTGTTCGGCGCTGACACCGACGGACTGCCCCGCGTCGAGCGCGTGGTCATCCCCGTCTGCAAGGGCTTCGAGGTCTGACCGCCCCCTCCCCCTGACCGCCCGCCGCGCGAATGTTGCGCGATCGGGCGATCCCTGCGCGCGTGTCGGCAAAACTGGCCGGTCACTGGCCCGATGCCCGATGAGCGGATCGCGAGGGCGGTTCTCTCGCGCCGACGCGGCGGAGCCGCGACCACAGGTGAGGCACGGATGCCCGACGAAGACACCGCTCCATCCCCCGAATCCAGCGACGCCCCCGAACCTAGCGACGCTCAGGCCCCCGCGCCCGCCGACGCCGAGTCGGTCGAGCAGGCGCTCGACGACGCCAAGACCACCGCCGACGAGACCGTCGAAACGGTTCAGAACGCGTCGGGCGAGCCGGGCGATTTCGTCATGCCCGAGTTCGACGACGCCGCGTCAGGGATGAGCCCCGCCTCCATCGAGCTGCTCTCCGACGTCAACCTCAACGTCAAGAACGAGCTCGGTCGCACCCGCCTGCTCGTCGAGGACGTGCTCAAGCTGGGCGAGGGCGCCGTCGTTGAACTCGACAAGCTCGCGGGCGACCCCGTGGACATCTTCGTCAACGACCGCCTCGTCGCCCGGGGCGTGGTGCTCGTGCTCAACGACAACTTCTGCGTCCGCGTCTCCGAGATCCTCGACACCACCGGCGACGCCGCGCGAGAAGCCACCGGCGCCGCCTGACCCAACCCCCCCCCCGGGCGTCGGAGCACGCCCTCGAACCGCCAGGATGGCGACCATGACCCGCACCCAACGATTCCGAACCGCCCTGCTCGCGCTCTGCCTCGCCGGCGCGCCCTCCGCGGCCCAGCTCGGGCCGTCAGCGCCACCAGCCGCCAACACGACCTCCCCGGGCGCAGCCGAGGCCTTCACCCGCCCGCCCGCAGAGATCCCCTCGACCGGTGAGACCCCGCCCAGCGAGGCCGGCATCCCGCTGGGCGCGCCCTCGATCTCCGACACGCTGCCCAACCTCTCCCGCGCCGCCCAGGCGCCCGCCGACGCGGTCCCCGAACGGGCGAGCAACTCAGGCATGGCCGACATCCTGCGCACCGTCGGGGCCCTCGTCCTTGTCATCGCCCTCATCCTCGCGCTCGCCTGGGGCGTGCGCAGACTCGCCCGCAGCCAGGGCGGCCTCGGCGCCAAGCTCTCCGCCGGCGGCAAGTCCCCCTCGGGCATCCTCGAGGTCCTCGGACGCTACCCCGTCAGCGGCAAGCTCTCGCTCGTCGTCCTCCGCTTCGACCGGCGCGTCCTGCTCATCACCCAGACCCACGGCTCTAGCGGCGCCATGTCCACCCTGTGTGAGCTCGACGATCCCTCGGACGTCGCCTCCGTGCTCAGCCGCGTGAGCGCCTCATCCGAGAGCGTCAACGCCGCGTTCCGCGAGGCGATCGCCCACGCCGAGCGCGACGTCGCCACCGCCCTGACGCCCGAGACCCGTGTCCCGCTCGACCACTTCGACCCGGGCTCACGCCTCGTCACCCAGACCGACGACGGCGACCGTCTCGAACTGCTCAGCGATGGCGACGAGCACGCCTTCGCGACGCCCGGGCCCGAGATCAGCCCGCTCCGCCGCCGCCTCGACGCGATGCGCGCAGGGGTCGGGGTGTGACGCGTCTGCTCCGCATCATCTCGGTCCTGCTGCTGTCGCTCGCCTCACCCGCGATGGCCCAGCCCCTGGGCCCGCCCACGCCCACCCGCGCTGACTTCATGCAGCGCGCCCCGAGCTCGCTCGACCGCCCCAACCCCGTGCGCGTGCTCTCCGACGCCGCGGCAATGGTCCCGGGCCAGGCGGGACGCTCCGACGAGGGCGGGCTCTCCGTCGCGCTCAACATCATGATCCTGCTGACGGTGATCACCCTGGTCCCGTCGATCATGCTCATGACCACCTGCTTCATGCGCATCATGATCGTCCTCGCGCTCGTGCGCCAGGCGATCGGCGCCCAGTCCATCCCGCCCCCCCAGGTCATCACAGGCCTGGCGCTCTTCCTGACGGCGATGGTCATGGCGCCCACCATCGACCGCGTCTGGAACGAGGCCGTCGTGCCCTACCAGGCGGGCGAGATCACCGACTACGACGAGCTCTGGGACCGCGCCAAGCGCCCCATGCGCGACTATATGTTCGACCAGATCGAGGCCACGGGCAACTGGTCCAGCGTCTACATGATCCTCGAGTACCGCGGCGTTGACATCTCCGACCCGTCTCGCCTCACCCGCGCCGACGTAGACATGATGACCCTTGTCCCGGGGTACATGCTCTCCGAGCTCAAGGTCGGCTTCGTCATGGGCTTCAAGGTCTACCTGCCCTTCCTCGTCATCGACATGGTCATCGCGACCATCCTCATCTCCATGAGCATGATGATGCTCCCACCCGTGCTCATCTCGCTGCCCTTCAAGCTCCTGCTCTTCGTTCTCGTGGACGGCTGGACCCTTGTCGTGGGCAGCCTGCTCCAGAGCTTCGTTCAGGACGGCGACGGCGCCCGCCTCAGCGCCCAGGCCGCCTCACTCCCGCTCGTCATGCTGCTGTGCCTGCCCATCAAACGCGGAGACGCCCGCCATGGAATACGACGAAACGATGATCTTCATCGTCCGCGACACCCTCTTTACCGTGCTGAAGATCTCGGCCCCGATCCTGCTCGCGGGCATGATCATCGGCCTGCTCATCAGCCTCTTCCAGTCGGTGACGAGCATCCAGGACCAGACGCTCACCTTCGTGCCCAAGATCGGCGTGATGGTGCTCGTCGCCGCGGCGCTGCTCCCCTGGAACACGCTCCGACTCTACGAGTTCACCGTCGAGATGCTGACGCTCTTCTGAGCCCGCAGCCGACCCCCGGAGCCCCGGACGACGATGCATGAACACGCTCTACCCATTCATGCACTACGCCGCGCCCTTCGCGCTCATCCTCGCCCGAGTCTCGGGCGTCTTCCTCTTCACGCCCATGCTCTCGGGCTCGACGATGCCCGTGCAGGCGCGGGCCATGCTCAGCCTCTCCCTCGCGGCCGCCGTCTTCGCCTTCGGGCCCGAAACGGTCCGCGATCTGCCCAAGCTCGACCTGGTCACCTACATCCCGCTCATGTTCTCCGAGGTCCTCCTGGGCGCATCGATCGGGCTCATTGGGGGCCTGCCCCTGCTGCTCATCCAGCTCGCGGGCTACCTCATGGGCTACCAGATGGGCCTGGCCATCGCCCAGACCTTCAACCCCAGCATGGAGAGCCAGGGCGACGTCGTCGGGCAGCTGCTCTTTTACATGGGCGTGAGTGTCTACGTCACGCTGGGCGGGCTCGACTACCTCTTCGCCACCCTGCTGGGCACCTACCACAACGTCCCCATGGGCGCGTTCACCGCCGAGATGGCGCCGATCGAACTGCTCCTGGGCGTGGTCGAGGGTGGGTTCAAGATGGCCCTGAGCGTCGCCGCCCCCGTGATGGGCATCGTCACGCTCCTCATGGTCGCCATGGGCTTCATCATGAAAACCATGCCCCAGGTCAACGTCCTCTCCATCGGATTCTCCGCCAAGATCCTCTGCGGCATGCTCATGCTCATGTTCACGATCTTCGTCATCGCCGAGGTCTCGACCGAGCAGATCCTGCTTGTGCTCGACGCCGTCCGAGACTGGGCAGAATCGCTGAGCGTGTAGCGGTGGGGGGTGTCCGTGGCTGATGAGATGGGAGAACGGTCCGAGCAGCCCACCGCCAAGCGCCTCAGCGAGGCGCGCAACAAGGGCCAGGTCCCCAAGAGCCAGGACCTGGGCGCCGCGGGCGGGCTGATCGTCGCGATCATCTCGCTCGTCATCTTCGGCGCCGGCGTGATGGAGGGCCTCGCCCGCATCATGCGGCGCGTGCTCAGCGCCGAAACACTGGGGGACCCGCTCGCCTTCGCGTCCATCCTGCCCGCGGCCAAGTACGTCGCGCTCGAGGGCGCCATGCTGCTCGTCCCGCTCCTGGTCATCGCCGCGCTCGCCGCCTACGCCGTGCAGTACATGCAGGTCGGCTGGCTCATCACCACCGAGCCCATCCGCCCCAAGCTCGAGAAGCTCGACCCGATCAAGGGAACCAAGAAGCTCTTCAACAAGCGGAACCTCGTCAAGACGATCGTCAACACGCTCAAGCTCGCGGTCGTCATCTTCGTCTCCTGGATGGTCATCATGGCGCGGGTGGACGTGCTCGCCGCGGCGATCCGCCTGGACGCCGCCCCGGCGCTGCTGCTCGTCGTCCGTGTCGTTCTGGAGCTCGCGATCTGGCTCGTGGTGCTGCTCCTGCTGATCGCGGTGGTGGACTTTGTCTACCAGAAGTGGCAGCACACCCAGGACATGAAGATGACCAAGCAGCAGGTCAAGGACGAGCGCCGCAGCATGGAGGGCGACCCGGAGGTCAAGGGCCGGCGCATCAAGATGGCCCGCGAGATCGCCATGCAGCGCATCAGCAACACCGTCCCCGACGCCGACGTCATCGTCACCAACCCCGAGCACTTCTCCGTCGCCATCAAGTACGACCAGGACGCGGGCGGCGCCCCCAAGGTCACCGCCAAGGGCGCCGACCACCTCGCCCTGCGCATCCGCCAGCTCGCCCGCCTCGCGGGCGTCCCCATCGTCGAGCGCCCGCCCCTGGCCCGCGCGCTCTACTGGGGCATCGAGGTCGGGCAGGAGATCGCCCCCGAGCACTACCAGGCCGTCGCCGAGATCCTCGCCTACGTCTACCGCATGAACGACCAGCAACCCGCCGCGGCCCGCGCCGCCAGCGCATAAGGACCCTGACACCCCGCGATGGCGACCCCCAAGACCAAGCAGGGCTTCACGCTCCCCAACTGGGTGCACTACCTGGCCAGGCACCGCGGGCTCATCGTCCCGGTCGGCTTCGTCATGCTGCTGGTGGTCATCCTCGTCCCGCTGCCCGCGGCTGCGCTGGACATCCTCATCAGCGCCAACATCTCGCTGGCGGTCATCATCCTCCTGACCACCCTCTACATGAACCGCGCGCTGGACTTCAGCGTCTTCCCCTCGCTGCTGCTCGCAACCACGCTCCTGCGCCTGGTCCTCAACATCGCCTCGACAAGGCTCATCCTTACCGCCGACGCCAGCACCCCCGACGAGGCCATGGGCGTCGCGGGCGAGGTCATCAGCGCCTTCGGACGCTTCGTCGCGGGCGACAGCCTCTTCGTGGGCATGATCATCTTCGGCATCCTCATGATCGTGCAGTTCATGGTCGTCACCAAGGGCGCTGGTCGCATCTCCGAGGTCGCCGCCCGCTTCACCCTCGACGCCATGCCCGGCAAGCAGATGGCCATCGACTCCGAGCTCTCCGCGGGCGTCATCAGCGAGGACGAGGCCAAGGAGAAGCGCGAGGACATCGCCCGCGAGGCCGACTTCTACGGCGCCATGGACGGCGCCTCCAAGTTCGTCCGCGGCGACGCCGTCGCGGGCATCCTCATCACCGCCATCAACCTCGCCGGCGGCTTCGCCGTGGGCATGATCGAGAAGGGCTGGCCCGCCGGTCAGACCGCCAGCGTCTTCAGCAAGCTCACCATCGGTGACGGCCTCACCTCCCAGATCCCCAGCTTCATCATCTCCATCGCCTCCGCCCTCATCGTCACCCGCTCGAGCTCCAAGGCCGACCTGGGCACCGAGCTCACCGGCCAGCTCGCCAGCCAGCCCAAGGGCCTGATCATCACCTCGGGCTTCCTCGCCCTGCTCGCCTTCTCGCCCCTGCCCACCATC
>JAJDDH010000219.1 GCA_029260415.1 Phycisphaerales bacterium
GAGAAGCCCGTCGCGATCACCTGTGCGGAGGTCGGGCGTCTCGCGGACCACGCCCGGGTCTCCGACGGGCTGTGCGTGCCCGCGATGTGCGTTCGGTACTGGCCCGGGTGGGATCGGCTCCCGGAGCTGATCAGGTCCGGACTATACGGGCGGGTGCTCAGCGCCCGCTTCGAGCGCCTGGGGGCGCCGCCCGCGTGGTCGTCGTTCTACGCGGACGCCGGTCGCTCGGGTGACGCGTTGTTCGATCTGCACATCCATGACGTGGACATGGTCCACCGCTGCTTTGGGGCGCCGACTGAGGTCCGCTCGATCGGGCGAGCGGGGCACGTGCTCACGAGCTACGCCTTCGGAGGCGACGCGCCGACGATGGTCTGCGCCGAGGGCGGTTGGCTGAGTGATCCCGCGGCGCCCTTTCGGATGCGGTTCGTCGTTGAGTTTGAGCGGGCTCTGTGCGAGTTCGATCTCGCCCACGACCCGCCCCTGAGCCTGCTCGTCGGGGGCGAGCAGCGCCGACCCAGAGTGTCCAATGAGACCGGCTGGGAAGCGCAGGCGCGCACGATCGTCGCGGCCCTGCGCTCGGGCGATCGTTCCGGGCTCGCGACCATGGACGAGGCGATGGAGGTCACGCGGACGATCGAGTCGGAGCTTGCGTCGCTCAGCAGCGGGCAAGCGGTGGGGGTGGTCCGTGACGGGCTCGTGGGCTAGGGGCAGCCCATCTGGAAGTCGGCGATGAACGCCACGACGTCTGAGAAGTCGTAGCGACCCTCTGGCTGCGCGCGGTCCGCGGAGGGGTGCATCGACTCGAACAGGGCGAGGAACTCCACGGCGTCGCTGACCCCGACGAGGCAGTCGAGGTCGATATCGCCCGGGCACGCGGGGACACCGAGGTCGAAGGCGAGCACCCGCCCGGCGTCCTCTCCGCCGGCGTCGTCGAACGGGGCGCCGATGAGCAGAAGGTCATCGCAGAGCGCCACGCTGGCGCCGGTGTACGCGCCGGTCGCCTGACCCGCGATCGTTGCGACCTGTATCCAGCCCTCGCCCGTGTACTGGAACACGGGCGCCGCGCCCGAATCGGGCGCTGCGCCGTCGCCCATCACGGCCCCGCTCACGATCGTCTCCCCGTCGATCGCGACAGATGCGCCGAGCATGTCCGACGCCCCGGCGCCCTGCGCGATGAGCTTCTGCTCCGGCAGCCAGACGTCGCTGAGAAGGCGGAAGACATAGACCGCGCCCGCGTTGGGCGCGGCGTCATCGTCGCCCCAGGCCCCGACCACGAGCCGGTCGCCCTTGATGTGCACCGATTGCCCGAACGAGTCGAACACCGACGCGTCGCTGGCGACAATCCGCTCGTTGAGCACCCACCGGTCTCCCTCGAGGCGGTAGACATAGATCGCCCCCGCGTTCACCGCTGCGTGATCATCCCCGGGGCAGCCGACGACCAGCCAGCCCGCGTCCATTGCGACGCTCTGCCCGAACAGGTCAAAGTCATCGGGCTCGGGCGAGGCGAGGCTCTGGGGGGTCGTCCAGGTCTGGCCCAACCGCTGGGCGATGGTGACGATGCCAGCGCTGGCGCCGCCCGTGTCGTTCGCGGGTGAGCCCACCGCGATCTGGTTGCCGCTGATCGCGACGCTGCGCCCGAACCAGTCGCCCACGCCCGGGGTGATGGGAGCCAGTCGCTGGAACTGGAGCGGGACGTCGCCCGAGATGTCCATTACGTACACGGCGCCCGCGTTGCTGGCGTAGAAGTCGTCGAGCGAGGCGCCGACGACGAGGGTGTCGCTGGATATGGCGACGGCAACGCCGAACAGGTCGCCCGGGCCCGATCCGCTGGGCGCCAGCGTGGGCGAGACCATGAGCGAGCCGTCCGGGTTTCGCGTCAGGAGATGGACGCCGTTGACGCTGCCCAGGACCGCGTTGCGTCCTGAGACGGCAACGCTCGTCCCCAGGCGTTGACCGCTCTCAGGCGTGAGGGCGGACAGATCTAGGACCCAGTACGGGACGCACTGTCCGCTCGCGTTGGCGGGAGCACAGGCAAGGGCAAGGGCCGCGGTTGTGGCGAGCAGAGGCGTTGAGCAGTGACGCATCGGGAGGTCCTCTCCGACCCCCGGGCGTGCACGAGTCACACCGCTGGTATACAGCCTCCGATACGCGGGGCGGTGCGGCCAGCGTATTTTTCGTCGATGTCATCGCGGGTGTGGCATGACGCTGAGACCCTGATCAGGCGTTCCTCTGAACCCTGAGTCGTTGCGACCACCAGGCGGTCGTGTCGCTCGTCTGCGCCCCGGAGAGCCCGTACGCGCGGCACATGATGGCGCCGAACCGGACGAGGTGGTCCGCCCGATCAGCGTCGGATTGTGAGGACTGGGCCGCTCGGAACGCGGACGCGCCCTCGTCCCACGCGCGGTCGCACGACGGCGCGGGAAGCAGGGACACCTGTCTGGCGGAGAGCTTGATCGCATCCGGATTGAGCGCCGCCCCGGCGTACCGCTGCAGCGCCACCGCCGTGCACACGGGGGAGGCCAGCGCCGCGGCGACTCTCCAGATGTCCCGGCTCCGGTGCGGGAAGACGGAGACCAGCGGCGTGCTCGGAACCCGCGTGCCATCAGCGTCCACGAACGCCTCGATCACGCGTGTCTGCGTCGCGACCAGCACCTTGGGCGTTAGACGATCCCTGATCCACGGGCCGAGCGTTCCCTCGGCATCCATGCGGGCGCGATCGACCCGCGGGGCGGACCACCTCTGCTTCAGGATTCGCGTCGTTGATTCGCCCCATCTGCACTGCGCCAGATCGACCAGCCCGGCCGTCACAACCGGTGGAAATCGGTTGCTGAGGTTCTGTGCGGGGCGGGTGATCTGTGCGTCTTCAACCAGGAAGCCCTTGAGCCCGTAGTACTGGTCGCGGAAATCGGCGGTTGCGCGGGCGACCTCGCCCAGGACGCGATGCCCCTTCAGGTCGATCTCCGGGATGCCCCACGCCGCCGCGGCGAGCGGGGACCACGTCGCCTCTTCCGCGAGTTGGTCTTGGTCAATGTCCAACGCTCCAATCGGTGCAAAGTTGTTTCCCATGAAGCGCTGCAGCGGGGTGGTTCTCGGGCCGCCCACCTGGATTGTGGGCGCACACGTGAACACGCTGGCCCCGGGGAAAATGTGCTCGCGGGAGACCCAGAGCGAGGAGAGCACGCCCTGGCGGAGGACGCTGGCTCGAGCGGCCCCCGCGTCCTTGGCCGCCAGCAGCGACTGGGGCAGGACGAGCGCGACCCGCCCGCCTGAGCGGGTGATGCCGACGCAGAGCAGGAGAAACGCGGTCGCGATGTCGGCATAGCCCCGGATGGCGCCCCCCGAGCACGCGCGCAAGAGCATCGCGGCGCGTCGCCCCGCCGTGGTCGCGGACTCGAGCTGGTTCAGGAACGGCGGGTTGCCCAGCACGACGTCGAACCCGCCAACGTCATGGCTCCACGCCTCTCCTGTTGGCTCACCCCGCACTTGCGACGCTGGGCTGCGCTGCGGGTGGCTCAGCACCTCAGGAAACTCGAGGCTCCAGTGAAAGAACCGGTGTTCGCTCGCGATGCGTTGAATCTCGGCCCTGATCCCGGGCTGGACCGTGCTCGGGTCGCGCTCGAGCGACCGGAAGACGCCCTCTGTGATCGCGTCCCGTCCGCCAGGGCGCC
>JAJDDH010000220.1 GCA_029260415.1 Phycisphaerales bacterium
GCCTGGCCGACGCGGGGATCCCCGCGTGGGTGACCGGGCAGCTGACCGCGGGCTTCCGGGCCGAGGCGCCCGGGCGCGTCCGGGTGCTGGTCCGCACGGTCGACACGGACCGGGCCCGCGAGGCGCTGCGCGACGACGACAACGAGAGCTCGCCCCGGGCGTAACGCAACAGCACTCGCGCCACCGGGCTGGGCCCGAGCGCCAGAGCCACCCGCGCCGTGCGCCCCCGTCGGCGCGGACGAGACGCGTCCGAGAACGCGCGATCTCGCGCGAGTCGTGGCGGGCGCCCTCCGTGCAACCGATGCTGAGGCATCGGCACGGAGATCTCGCCATGGCGCCCGGCTGGCCCCTGACACGCCTCGCCTCGACCTCGGACGACGGACTCGCGTCCTGGCGCCAGTTCGTGCGGGGTTTGGAGGATCACGTGTCGGGCCAGCAATCGATTCTGCTCATGGTGGGGGTGGTGATCGGGCTGCTGGGGCTGACCTGGCTCAACGTGTGGGTGGTCCGCCGACTTCTGCGAGATGATCCCGGTTCTCAGTGAGAGAGATCGCGCCCCTGCGCAGAGCCTCTTTCCGGGCCCCGGACGGGCGATCCGGGCGGCGACCCGTGACTTCTTGCAACGGAGATTGCAAGAACCCGTACCCCTTTCCCGAAGAAGGTGGCGGGAGCTGACCGTCGCGGCATCTGTGGGGATGTGGGGCGGAGCAAGGCATGGACGAACGCGAGGAACGGATGACGCCAGTCGGTGGGACAGAGAGTGGTTCGATGGGCGCCCGCCGGAACCGGCGCGCCGCCCGCCCCTGCGGGCTGTGCGCCAGCCACGCCGACCGCCTGATGCGCATCAAGTGCCAGGAGGACGGCCCCTGGTTCGTCGCCTGCCCCATCTGCGCCGCCCGTGTGAGCGAGGACAACCCGTACTTCGCGTACGGCGGCCGCATCGCCCGACGCCCCGCGCGCGCCAGCGCCTGAGCATGGCGCCCCCCCGGCTGCGGGCGAACGCCCGGAAACGCCGATGCTGGGGGCGATGTACACGACCACCGCCGACATCGAACGCTTCCGTGACGCCCTGACGAGGTTGACGAGCATCGGGCAGACGCCCATCGCGCTCTACGGCGCCGGGCGGGTGGTCCGCCAGCTCGAGCCCGACCGCTGCGCGGGCGACGCCCCGATCCTGGGGATCATCGACGACGACCCGGGCAAGCACGGCTCACACTGGGCGGGGCTGGCGGTGATCTCGCTCGAGCAGGCGATCGCCGCTGGGGTCAAGGCCGTGATCATCACCGCCGAGGGGAAGATGCAGGACGCGATCTGGGCCAGGCGGGCCCTGATGCGCGAGCACGGGATCCAGGTGATGTGCTGCCCGCCCCGCTTCGGCGGTCGCACGTGGGACGACTGCCTCATCCACGAGCAGGACCACCTCACGGCCCAGGCCAACGGCGTCGCGCACGAGTACGCCCAGAGCTACCCGACGCCTGGCGACCCGGGCGCCCAGTGGCTGCGCGAGCCGCTCCTGGGCGAGGTTCGCCCGGGCATGAGCGTGTGCGAGATCGGCTGCGGCTCGGGGCGTTGGACGGCGCACGTCATCGCCAGCGCCGCGGATTACTTCGCCGTGGACTACTCCGAGCGGCTGCTCTTCGAGGTGATGGAGCACCGGTTCGCCGAGCACCTGGCCCCGGGCGGGAGCTCGGGGCTCCGCCTGCTGCACGACGAGAGCGCCACACTCGCGGGCGTGCCCGACGCCTCGTGCGATCTGGTGTTCAGCATGGACGTGTTCGTGCACCTGAAGATCGACCTGGTGCACCAATACCTGCGGGCGATCGCGAGGGTGCTGCGCCCGGGGGGCGCGGCGCTGATCGACTTCATCGGGTGGGGCGGGGCGGGCATCGAGCACTACGAGGCCCACGTCGAGCCCGACAACCGGGGCGGGCACTGCATCCTGTTCTACAACGACCCCTCATGGATCGAGGCGAGCGCGCGCCGGTTCGGGATGAGCAGCAGTGTGGTCGCGCAGAGCGGGGCGCGGTTCCTCGTCCGCCTGGAACGGGGCGGGTCAGGCGACTGAGGACGTGGGCGACGTCGACCGACCGGTCTCGGTCTCGAGCGCGAAGATCTCCTTGAGCACGCGCATCCGGTGGTGGAAGATCGCCTCGACGTCGCGTTGCACAAAGAACCTGTTGACGAGCCCGGCCAGCGGCCCCCCCGGCGGGCGGTAACGCACCACATCGACACAGCGCGTCTGGTCGCCGAGCGATTCGAACGTGTGCGTGTGATGCCAGAGCTCGTAGGGCCCCTTGAGCTGAATGTCGACGAACGAGTGGGGGGGGTCCCACTCAAGGATCTGGGTCCGCCAGCGCATGGGGAAGCCGCGGACGCGGAGGCGGTAGTCGATGAGGGCGCCGACCCGCATCGTGACCGGGTCCGGGGTGAGCACGCGGAAGCGGAGCAGATCGGGCGTGATGCGTTCCAGGTTGTGCGCGTCGCTGTAGAAGGGGAAGACCTGGTCCAGCGGGGCGTCGATCACCTGCTCGGCGTCAACCTGCCAGTCGTGCCCGTCTCGTGTGATGGTGACGCCCATGGAAACGGTTTCGTCGGCACGCTGGATCGGATTCAACGAGCGAGAATCGGGCCGCCCCGAGAATTAGGGCGTTGTGCGCACGAAAAAGCCCGGGCGTTGGTGGATCGCCCGGGCTCTTGGCAGAGGCGTGCGGAGGCTCGGTCGCCGGGGGCCACCCCGGCTCGCGATCCTGTCCCGTGGGGAGGTCCGTCCCTGGACCACCCGCACCGTCCTTGGTTGGGGCAGATGAGGGCTGGCCGACCCTCAACGCTCCGACGCGCGCTCGTTCGAGATGTCAATCGCAAGAACCCCAAGGGGGGCGGGCGTCCGTGCCCGGTGGCTGCGTCCTTGCATGGCTTGGCGGACCCCGGGGGGCCCTTGAGAATCCGTCCGGCGCCGGTCAGGCGCTGGTCGGGGAGGGATCGGTTCAGGCCGCGTGGGCCAGGCGTCCGGGCACGCTGGCCCGGGTGTCAATCAGGAGGTTGAGGTCCCGTTCTCCCGCTGATCGACCAGGCGCCGAAGATCGTTGAAGCGTTGCTGCCGCTCCCGTTTCCACTGCTCCTGGCTGCGAACTTCCAGGCGATCCCCCGCGCCGATGATCATCACGTCCTTGGGCATGCCGACCAGCTCCAGGTGCCAGGCCTGGAGCCGGATGCGGTTGTTGGCATCGATGTTGAGCTGCTCCGAGTTGCCGTAGATGGCGGTCTGCAGGTCCGCCAGATTCTGATCCGGGGTCAGCGAGTTCGTGACGCCCTGGGCAAGGGGCATCGACTCGTACTGCTTCTCCGTGTATAGCCTGAGCACACCGTCCTGGGGCCAGGGGACGCAGTACCACGTCGGGCCGTCCGTGTCCGGGTTCCAGCGTGACCGGAACTTCGCGGGGATCGCCAGACGCTGCTTGGCGTCGATGATCGCCTCGGCTTGTCCGGTGAATGGCACGCTGAAGTCCTCCTGACGTCATGGGTGGGATTATGGCCCACCATGACCCACAATGCAACCCACGCATGGGCCTATCGGGGGATCGGCGTGTCAAATTCGTGCAAACCTCGGTGAAACAGGGGGTTGATCGTGACGAATTGACTTGTGGAACTCCCCGCCCCGGTGGGGACAACATGTGCGAAGCGTCGCGTATCACTTTGTCAAACAGCGAGTTGTGACAAAATTCAAGTGATCGGCATACAATGCAACCTCGAGAGGGCTTGGGGGAACTGAGGAGATCGCGATGGGATCCGTTGGCGGAGGCGAGCTCGACCGAGCGATGCGCTGTCTGCCGTCCGGCTTTTTCGTCATGACCTCCGCCCACGACGGGAAGCGCGCGGGGCTCCGCCTGCGCTCCGTCCAGGCCTGCGCCGATGACCCGCTGCTGATCTCCGTCGCGGCCCGCAAGGGGCACCGGATCGACCCGCTCATCCGCGACTCGCGCTGCTTCGCCGTATGCGTCATGGCGCCCGGCGACAAACTCATCGACCGCGCGTTCCCGCACGAGAAGGGCGAGGCCCGGTCCAACGGGCACGCCAACGGCGTGTACAACGCCGAGGCGGTCGAGGACGACCCGTTCGACGCGCTCAACTACTCGACGCTCAAGACCGGCGCCCCCGTGCTCGAGCGCGCCATCGCGGTCTTCGACTGCGAGGTCGTGCGCCGGATCGACCTGGAGGCCGACCACGAGCTGTTCGTGGGCCAGGTGATGAGCTTCCGCTGTGTCGATGACATCGACACCGCGCTCTCGGCCAGCGCGTGAGGGCCGGCGCGGGGCTCAGGCGTCGAAGGTAAACAGCTCCGGGTCGAGCAGGTCACGGAACCGGCGCAGACGCGCGATCGAGCGATCGATCTTCTTCCGCCTGAGGCGTCCGCGGTAGAAGAGCTTGATGGCGCCCCCCCCTGCGCTCCAGTCCACGCCAGCTTTCTCCAGAAGGAACTCCTGGAGCCCGGGGTTGAGCAGGAGCAGGGCGAAGCCCTCGTCCTCGCAGTCAACCCTGAACGCCGCGCTGAACCGGGAGTTGTCGAGCTCGATTCCGGGACGGCGCCCGAGTGCATAGAGCAGTCGGGCGAGCGAACGCCGCGCGCGGATACGCACCTTGGGCCAGTCCGGGGCCGGCATGACGTAGAACGTTTCCACAACCATCCGTGTCGGGATCATGCCGATGGCCGGGTTCGCGACCATAGCGCTGCGCTGGTAGATCTCGACGGGAATGTCGTCGATCAGTCGGGTTTCGGCCAGATGGTCGGGCATGGCGCAGACCCTAGCGCAGCGCCCGGGCGATCTCGGCGCGGATGGCGTCGTCGAAGACCTGCTCGCTGAACCGCTCCGCCTGTGCACGGCAGTTCTCGCCCGCGCCGCTGGGGCAGGACTTGGTCGCGTCGAGCAGGGCCTGCGCGTTGGGGTCCTCGAAGAATGAGCCGGTGCGTCCCTCGAGGACGGTCTCCAGGGCGCCCCCGGCGCGACGGGCGACAACGGGGCAGCCGCAGGCCTGGGCCTCGAGGGCGACGATCCCGAAGTCCTCCACCTGCGGGAAGACGAGCAGGCGAGCCCGCTGGTAGAGCGTGCGGAGCTGCTCGTCGGGCACGCGACCGAGGAACTCGACGCTGCCCGCGGCGCCCTGGGCCTTGCGCACCTGCTTGGCGACACGTGCCGCGTACTTTCGCAGGGCCTTGGCCTGGGAGCCGTCGCCCACGATCATGAGGCGCTGGCGCCCCATGAGCGCCGCCTCGATCGCCAGGTCGATCCGCTTGTACGGCTCGAGCGCGCTCACCGCGAGCCAGAAGTCCTGGCGCGTCTCCTTGCCCG
>JAJDDH010000221.1 GCA_029260415.1 Phycisphaerales bacterium
GCGAGCGGGACGCTGTTCGAGCCGGTCGCCGAGTCGATGGTTCCGGACGGGGCGATCGTGGAGCCGGGCGAAGCGTACTGGCTGGAGATCAAGGCGGTGTCGCAGATCGCGTACGTGAGCGGGACGCCCCGCCCCAACAGCGCGTACGCGTCGCAGCTCGTGGGCGGGCCCGCGGCTGACATCGTGAAGCTGGCGCGGGAGCCGACCATCGAGCACGGCGGGGCGATGGTGGTCCTCTTCGCCCAGGACATCGAGACGGGCGAGCACGACATCGGGGTGATGTTCCACCGCCTGCTCGACAGGCAGCTGCCCATCAGCGAGTCGGTGTGGGAGACGTTCGAGATTGAGGACCGCGCGGGCAACGGGGCGTGCGTGGTGGCGCTGGCGGGGGTGCGCCTCTAGCCGGCGATGCGCTCGGAGGGCGGTTGGGCCTGCTCGTTCGAGCGCTCGGGCAGGAAGGTCTCGATGCGGTCCGCGGCGATCTCTGAGGCGCGCCGCCCCGCAAACCGCTCGGTCACCCTCGCCAGTTCGGTGCGCTGCTCGTCGGCGGCGGACGCGTCCTCGAGCAGCGTGATCGCCTCGTCGGCGATGGGCTCGGCGGTCCCGAAGTGCGGGATCAGCTCGGGCACGATCTTGCGACCCGCGATGAGGTTGGGCAGGCTGAAGAGCCTCGTCTTGACCACGAAGCGCAGCGGCAGCGAGATCAGGCGGTTGAACTTGTAGACGATGACCATCGGGCGGCGCTGCTTGGCGATCTGCAGCGTGACGGTCCCCGAGACGACCAGCGCCAGCTCGCACCAGCGGATGACCTGGTCGGTCCTGCCCGTCTCGATGCGGAGGGTCTCGGGCCAGGGGGCGCCCATGCGGCGCAGCTCGCCCTCGACCTCGGGCCTGGTCGCGGCGACCACGCCCGCGATCCCCTCGTGCTCGCGCTCCAGGCGTCGGTAGGCGCCGATGAGCAGCGGGAAGTTCTTCCGCATCTCCGCGGGGCGTGACCCGGGCATGAGGGCGATGCGGGGCGAGCCCCCGGGCCAGTCGGCGATGGCGGCGTCGAGGGCGCACTCGTCCACGGGCTCCTCGAACAGCGGGTGCCCGATGAAGGTCGCGTCCACGCCGCGGGCGCGGAACCATTCTTCCTCGAACGGGAGCAGGCACAGGACGTGGTCGGTGCGCTTGCGGAGCTTCTTGATGCGCCAGGTCGCCCAGGCCCAGACCTGGGGGGCGACGAGGTGGACGACGCGGCAGCCGCGGGCCTTGGCCAGGGCGCAGATCGGGAAGTTCGCGCCGGGCGAGTCCACGGGCACGTGCAGGGCGGGCTTGTGCTCGTCCATCCAGATCGCGATGCGTTCGTTGATGAGCTTGTGCTCGCGGATCTTGGCCAGGCCCGGCATGCCCATGACGGCGTCGTCGCCCGTGCGTTCGACGATGGTCGCGCCGGCGCGTTCCATCTTGGGCCCGCCCCAGGCGAAGATCCGGAGGTCGGGGCGTCGTCGTTTGAGTTCCGCGATGACGGGCGCCGCGTGATCATCGCCCGAGGGCTCGAACGCGGTGAAGAGCACCGGCGAGCCTGGCGGGTTTGGAGCGTCGGTCTCGGTCATCGGCGCAGTCAAGGTCGGCGAGTGCGGGTTGTCAACGTGAATGGAGCCCCGGGCGGGCGGAAAGAGTGATCGGATCTAGAAACCCGCCCCCTGGAGCCAGTCGGAGGGCGCCTTGTGCAGGGCGCTGGCGATGGAGAGGAGGGATTCGAGGCTGGGCAGGTGGGCGCCGCGCTCGATGGAGCTGAGCTGGCTGACGGAGATGTTGGAGGCCTCTCCCAGTTCTTTGAGCGTCCAGCCCCGCTCGGTGCGGGCCAGGCGGATCTGGCGCCCGAGTTCCTGGCGGAGTCGGTCCTGGGGGCGTTTGCCCAGATCGAAGGCCGCGGAGGCCTGGCTGAGCACGCGGCGCAGCTCGTCGAGGGAGAAGGGCTTGGCGAGGTAGTCGTAGACGTCCTGCTTGAAGGTCTGGCGCATGGAGTCGAGGCTGGGGTAGCCCGTGACGACTATGACGCAGAGCGAGGGCCAGCGCTTGCGGAGATCGCCCAGGACCTCCTCGCCGCTGGTCTTGCCCATCTTGATGTCGAGCAGCACGAGATCGGGCAGTGCGGCGTCGCACGCGGCGAAGAACGCCTCGGGCGCCCCCACCACCCGGACCTCGTGCCCGTCGCCTTCGAGGGCCGAGCGGATGAACTCGCGGAAGTCCGCGTCGTCGTCGAGCGCGACGATTGAGAGCGGGGTCGGGGGCGGCGCGGCCTGCGGCGGGGTGGATGGTTCGCTCACGCGTCTCGGTCCTCTCGTCCTGGGGTGGCGTCGCGACCGTGCGGATCGCTCGGCTCCTCGTGCAGAGCGCGCTGGGCGCCGCTCTCCAGCGGGAGCATAACTTCGAACACCGCCCCGCCCCGCCCCGGGCGGTTGCGGGCCAGGATGACCCCGGCGTGCTCGCGGACGATCCCCTCGGCGACGGCCAGACCCAGGCCCGTGCCCCGGGCGTCGAGCTCGGTGGAGACGAAGGGCTCGAAGAGGCTGGGGAGCAGCTCGGGGTCGATGCCCGGGCCGTTGTCGGTGATGGTGATGCTCAGCCAGTCCGCGTCCTCGCGGCGCGAGAGGTCCGAGGCGACCTCGATCCGGGGCGAGCTCTGCCCGGGACCGAGCCCGCGGCTGCGGATCGCGTCCACGGCGTTGCGGATCAGGTTCACGAACACCTGGACCATGCGGTCCTCGTCGCAGGCGACGATCAGGTCCGGGCTCAGGTCGTTGACCAGATCGAAGGCGCTGGCCTCGCGGTCGAGGCGGACGAGCGTGAAGGCCTCCTCGACGATCGCGCGCGGGCTGGCGGGGCGGGACTCGGGCGGGCGGGCGCGGGCGAAGTCCAGCAGGCTCTCGCTGAGGCGTTCGAGGCGTCCCATGACGCGCGTCAGCAGGGCGGACTCGGATTCGCTGAGCGTGTGCCCCGGCTCGCGGTCGAGCTTCTCGACGAGCCCCTTGGCCACGGCCAGCGGCGTGTTGAGCTCGTGGGCGATGCCCGCGGACATCATGCCCAGGCTGGCGAGGCGGTCGGCGCCCTCGAGGTTGCGCCGCGCCGTCTCGAGCATGTGGTTCTTGCGGCGCAGGTCGCTGGCGAGAGTCTCGAAGCGGTCCAGCGCGTCGGCCAGGTCCGACTCGTGCGTGCGCAGCGAGCGGATCGAGGCGTTTCGTGAGCGCATGATCTCGCCCAGCTCGTCGGCGGGGATGTGCTTCTCGCTGATGAGCTCGGCGCTCTTGTCGCCCTCCTGCACGGCGCGGTCGGCGCGGAGCATGCGCCGGATGGGGCCGTAGACGTGCTGGGGGAGGATGAAGATCTCGAGCGCCAGGGCGACGAGGGCGTAGACGCCGAAGAGGGCCGCGGTCATGAGGAGGTAGACCTTGAGCACCTCGCGCCGGGCTCTGTCGTGGGTGACCGAGGCGCGGACGAGCTCGCCCGTGGGCAGGGCGAGCATGGAGGCGCCTGGCTCGTTGGGGCTGCCGGTGGGCACGGGGAGCCCGGGGCTGCTCAGGGCGAGCTCGGCGCCCGGGGCGTTCGCGTCGGTCAGGCTCAGGGTGATCCCGGCCTCTGGGTTGTTGAGCGCGTGGACGCGGGCGGGGTCCTCGTGGATGATCGCCAGCAGGTCCTGGGCCTGGCGCTGCTCGCCCTTGTGGACGATGCCCCGCAGCGCGGGCCGCAGCGGGATGAGCAGCACCAGCGCCAGCGTCAGCGAGAACAGGGTGTGCAGGAGCATGAGCTTCTTGCGGATCCGCAGGCCCGCGAGCAGGCCCCGCTGGCGCTCACCCCCGGGCGATCGCGCCCCGGCGCTGGGCGGGAGAGGCGGGGGCGAAGATTGCTCGTTTGGGCGTTCGGTCATGGTCGGGCGTGGGCGTAGACTCCCCCTTGAAATCTGCACACACCAAATCGTTCGACGGGCAGGGGCGTCCGGCAAGGGGACCGGCAAAACAGGGCGGTCATCCGGGCGGAGAGACGGACGCCCGCGGGCGGGTCTTTGCGCGCCTGAGCGAGGACGCCCGGACGTTCCCGGAGATCTCGCTGGCGCCGTTGGAGAGTGCTGGGCTCAGCGCCCGCGACGCGGGGCTTGCCGGGGCGATCCACCACGAGGTGGGGCGGCGCTGGGTGACGTTGCGGTACGTCTGCGAGCACCACCTGTCGCGCCCGTTCAACAGGCTCGACGAGCCCGTGCGGGCGGCGATCCTGGGCGGGGCGGCGCAGCTGCTGCTGCTGGACCGGGTCCCGGCGCACGCGGCGATCGACACGAGCGTCGAGTGGGTCAAGGGGCACAACCCGAAGGCCGCGGCGCTGGTCAACGCGGTGCTGCGCGGCATCTCGCGGATGACGGGCGAGCGGATCGACGCGTGGGACGACCGGCGCGACGCGATCCCGCTGAGCGACGGGTCGGCGCGCGAGCTGAAGGAAGCGATCCTGCCCGAGGCCCCGCTGGAGCGCGTCGCGGTGGCGACGGGCGTGCCCGCGTCGCTGCTCAAGCGCTGGGGCGAGCGGGTGAGTGTCGAGGACGCCCACGCGCTGGCGCTGCACACGCTGTGCGACCCCCCCATCGTATTCAACACGGCGTTCGCGCCGGGCGCCGAGGAGATCGCGGACCTGGAGGCGCACGAGCTCGAGGGCTACCGGGTGTACACCGGGCAGCGCAGCGCGCTGGGCGGGCTGCTTTCGTCGCGCTCGGACTTGTGGATCCAGGACGCGGGCTCGGGGCAGGCGATGGGCGTCGCGCGTGATCTGGCGCCCGAGCGGATCGTCGATCTGTGCGCGGGCAAGGGCACCAAGACCCGCCAGCTCGCGGCGATGTTCCCCCGGGCGAAGATCCTGGCGACGGACGTGGACCAGAACCGGGCCGCGGCGCTGTCGAGGACGTTCGCCGGCAGCGAGCGAGTGCGCGTCGCGGACATCGACTCGCTCCGGCGTGAGGCGTTCGAGCGGGCGGACCTGGTGGTGCTGGACGTGCCGTGCTCGAACACGGGCGTGCTGCCCAGGCGGGGCGAGGCGAAGTACCGGGTCAGCCCGGCGCAGCAGAACCGCCTGATGGCGATCCAGCGTCAGATCGTCGAGGAGGCCCTGCCCATGCTCAGCCCCGAGGGGCGGGTGCTGTACTCGACGTGCAGCCTGGAGCCCGAGGAGAACGAGGCGATGGCCCTGTGGCTGGGTCAGAACTGTGGGCTCAAGGTCGAATCCGAGCTGCGGACCGACCCGAAGGGCCTCCCGGGCGAGCCCGCGGCGCGGTACCGCGACGGCGGGTTCGCGCTGCTGCTTAGCCGGGGACGCTGATGTGAAGCTGGGGTGAACGCCTCCGGGCTACAACTGGCCCCGCGGGTTCGCTAGACTCCCCATCCCCCGAACGCGCGGGAATGCCCGAGCAGATCCGATTCAGAGAGGCGACGTGTGAACCTTCTGGACATCATGACCCCCGAGTGCATCAAGGCCCCGCTCGAGTCCATGGACAAGCAGGGCGTGATCGGTGAGCTGGTCGACCTGCTCGGCGAGCAGGGGCTGGCGAAGAACCCTGACGCGCTCAAGGAAGCGGTGTGGACGCGCGAGCAGACGCGCACCACGGGCATCGGGCACGGGCTGGCGATCCCGCACGGCAAGTGCTCGGGCCTGACGGGTTTGGCGATGGCGATCGGCAAGCCCGCCGAGCCGATGGACTTCGAGGCGATCGATCAGCAGCCGGTGCGATTGATCGTGCTGCTGGCCAGCCCGCCCGACCGCACGAGCGACCACATCCAGGCGCTGGCGCGGATCAGCCGGCTGATCTCGCTCGAGGCGTTCCGCGAGCGCGTGTACGAGGCGGAGAGCCCCGAAGAGATCTACGAGCTGCTCAAGGAACAGGAAGCAGTCGCCTAGGCGGCGCTCGACGCGCGGGGCGTGGGCTGACGCTTGCCCGGCGTGTGCTCGGCGATCGTCGCGCCCACCGTCTCCAGACGCCCGAGGCAGCGGTCGGCCTGCGAGCGGAAGATCACGTACGGGAAGAGCGTGACCAGGGCGACGATAAGCCCGAAGGCGGTCGTGTACAGCGCCTGGGCGATGCCCGCGGCGACGGCGGCGGGGTCGGTGACCGTCTCGGCGCCGCCCAAGAGACGGAAGCTCTGGATGATGCCCGTGACCGTGCCCAGGATGCCCAGCAGGGGCGCCGCGGTGACGATGGTCGAGAGCACGACGCTGAAACGCTCGATGATCGGGCGGGCGTCCTCGATGAGCTCGAGCGCGGCGTTCTCGGTGGCTGCGGTGTCGGCGTTGGTCTTGGTCGCGTGGTCGAGCAGGCCCGCGATGAACCGCATGTAGATCGAGCCTGAGCGCTCGGCCATCGCGATCGCGGCGGTGGTGTCGCCCCCGCGGATCTTGGACATCAGGCGCGAGAGGCGGCGGCGCGAGGCGCCCGAGTGCGTCCGCAGCCAGAACGCGGCCCGCTCCACGCTGAGCGTGATCGAGACGAAGCTGAGAACCAGCAGCGGGTACATCACCCACCCGCCGGCCCTGAAGAAAGAGAACAGATCGTGCAGCATCGGAGTCGATGGTAGCGGTCGCTCGCGGGGCCCGCACCCTACCATCGGGCGTGAAACCCGAGACCGACACACCCCCCACGGCTCCCGAGGCGTTGCGATCGCCCCTGGCGGCGATCGACGCCAACCTGGGCGCGTACATCGATTCGCTCGGGCTGACGCCCTCGCTGGACGACGCGGTCCGCTACGCGCTGCTGGGCGGGGGCAAGCGCGTCCGCCCGGTGCTGGCGTGGTGGAGCGGGGTCGCGGTGGGCGGCGCGGGCGAGGCGACGCTGCCCGCGGGGTGCGCCATCGAGCTGGTGCACGCGTTCAGCCTCGTGCACGACGATCTGCCCGCGATGGACGACGACGACCTGCGCCGGGGCCAGCCCACCCTGCACGTGCGCTCGGGCGAGGCGATGGCGATCCTCGCGGGCGACGCGATGCTGGCGCTGGCGTTCGGGGCGCTGCGCCGGGCGCCGGGCGGGGCGCTGGGCGCGCTGACCGACGAGCTGCTCGTGGGGACCAACGCGATGATCTGCGGGCAGATCTACGACACGCTGGGCGGGCTGGACGCGTCGCTCTCGGACGCCGCGAAGCTGGAGGCGATCCACCGCAGCAAGACCGGGGCGTTGATCCGGGCGGCGTGCCGCATGGGCGGAATGTTGGGCGGGGGCGACGACGACGCGATCGGGCGCCTGACGAGCTACGGCGAGGCGATCGGGCTGATGTTCCAGATCGTGGACGACCTGCTGGATGTCGAGGCGTGCCACACGAGGACGGGCAAGCGGACGGGCAAGGACGCGGACGCGGGGAAGCTGACGTACCCGGGGGTGATGGGCGTGGACGGCGCCCGGGGCGAGGTGGCGCGTCTCGGGCAGGAGGCGCGGGCGGCGCTCACAGTGTTCGGGGAGCGGGGCTCGGCGCTCTCGGACCTTGCGGCGTACCTCGAGCGGCGCGGGACGTAATCGCGGCGCTCGAATCCGAGAAAGCAGCGAACGGGGCGGACGCGGCGGTGTAGAAGGTGGCGACCCCCCGCGTGGACGCGGGCGACAGGCCCGGGTAGACTTGTTTCAAGAATCTTTGAAAGTTCCCGGGGGACGAGCCCGAGTGGAGCACGCACGGATGTCGATTCTCAGCACACTGACCGGCCCGGCGGACCTCCGGAAGCTGCCCGTGGACAGGCTCCCGGAGCTGGCGGCGGAGATCCGCGAGTCGATCATCGAGCAGGTCTCCAGGACCGGTGGGCACCTGGCCCCGAACCTGGGTGTGGTCGAGCTGACGATCGCGCTGCACTACGTCTTTGACTTTGCCAGTGACCGCCTGTTGTTTGATGTCGGGCACCAGTGCTACCCGCACAAGCTGCTGACCGGGCGCCAGGGCCTGATGGACAAGCTGCGCACGCGCGAGGGCATGGCGGGGTTCCCCGAGCCGCTCGAGAGCGGGTACGACCTGTTCCGCGTCGGGCACGCGGGGACGGGGATCTCGACCGCGGTCGGGATGGCGCGCGG
>JAJDDH010000222.1 GCA_029260415.1 Phycisphaerales bacterium
CGCCTCGCTGAGGTACCTTTCGGCCTCGTCCAGTCGGTAATGGGCAAACATGAGAGACCCCATGTTGCCGATAATCCCCAGCGTGTCGGGGTGGTCGTCGCCTAGCAAGCGGCGGAAGCCCTCCAGCGCCTCGCGGTAATACGGCTCCGCTTCGTCGAGTCGGCGCTGGGCATGGAGCAGGAACCCCATGTTGTTGATCGCGACCAAGGTGTCCGGGTGCTCGTCACCTAGCACGCGGCGGCTACCTTCAAGCGCCTCGCGGGAGTACGGCTCGGCCTCGGCCAGACGGCCCTGAAACCGCAACAGGCCGCCCATGTTGCCGATCGATGCCAGCGTGTCAGGATGCTCGTCACCCAGCACGCGGCGGCGGCCTTCCAGCGCCTCGCTGAGGTACTTTTCGGCCTCGTCCAGAAGGCCCTGGGCATGGAGCAGGGACCCCATGTCGCTGATTGTCGTCAGGGTTTCCGGATGCTCGTCGCCGAGGTTTTCGCGACGAATCGACAGCGCTCGTTCCTGTGGGTCCCTCGCCGCGTCAAACAACCCGAGTTCAAAAAGCGTGCGAGCCATCGCCTGTAGCAGCTGCGCCCGTACCAGCGGCTGGTCCCCGAACTGGGAATCGATCGCCTCCAACGCCGGGTCGAACACGTTTGTCCGCATCGACTCCAAGCCGATGTTGGTAAAGTTGACGCCCGCCAGAGTCTCGGAGAGCGACGCCCGCTGCGATTCCGGCGCCGCTTCGATGATAGAACCGAATAGGCGGGTGCCCATCAGTTCGGCGTCGATCGAAGAGAGCTGCTGCGACTGAAAGTCCGCGACCTGTTGAAGTTCGGCGGCCCGCTCCTGCTCAGCCGCCAGGGCGAGGTCCCGCTCAGAAACCCGCTTCTTCTCTTCTGCAAGGGCCGTGTCTCGCTCGCCAAGCAGCGCGTTGGCGCGCGTGGTCTCATCCTCCGCTCGCTCCCACTGCCGGTTTGCTTCGATGAGCCCGTAGGTTGTGCCAGCCAGGCCGATGAGTAGCGCTGCGAACGCCGCGCCAATGCCCGATACAAGAGCCTTGTTCCGCTTGGCGAACTTCCGAGTCTGGTACCAGGTGCTGGCCGGGCGGGCGACGATCGGCTCGTCGCTGAGGTAGCGGCGGATGTCCGAGCCCAGGTCGAGCGCGGACTGGTACCGGCGTTCGCGTTCCTTCTCCAGGGCCTTGCCGACAATGGTTTCCACATCACCTCGAAGGTGCGTATCGAAGCTCGACAGGCGAGTCGGATCGTCCTCCTGAATGATCCGGGCAATCTCAAAGACGACCTGGTCCTTGAGGTCGTACGGCAGGCGCCCGGCGAGCAGCTCGTACAGCACGACGCCCAGCGCGTACACATCCGAGCGCGTGTCCACGTCGGTTGTTCGCCCCGAGACCTGCTCGGGGCTCATGTAGGGGACCGTGCCGATGAGCTGGCCGATCTCGGTCTGCATGGTCGTGGCCTGCATGTCCGAGTCGGTGGCGCGGGCGACGCCGAAGTCGAGCACCTTGGGCTGTGGCTCGGGCGGCTCGCCGACCTCAGCGACAAGGATGTTGCTGGGCTTCAGATCGCGGTGGACGACGCCCTTGGTGTGCGCGTGGTGCACGGCCTCGCAGACGCGGATGAACAGGCTCAGGCGTTCGCGCGCCGAGAGGTCGTGGTCGTCGGCGTACTGGGTGAGCGTCGGGCCGTCCACGAACTCCATGGCGAAGAACGGCGCGCCCTTGTGCAGGCCCGCCTCGTGGATCTGGGCCACGCCCGGGTGCTGGAGGCGACCGAGCACCTCGGCTTCGTGCTCGAACCGACGCAGGGCCTCCTCGGAGGCGAGACCCGGTCGCATGAGCTTGAGCGCCACGCTGCGGTGCGGGCTTCGCTGCTCAGCGAGGTACACCGCGCCCATGCCGCCCTGGCCGATCAGCTTCTGAATCGTGTAGGCGCCGATCCGGGCGCCCTCGGGCAGCATCGCAGGCCTGCCAGCATCCGGCACACCAGGGGCCGAGGATCGGCGATCACTGCGGACAGAATCGAGATGCGTCGTCTCCTCACCGGCATGTGTCAGAAGCGCCATCACTTCGGAGGCGAGCGATTCATCTGCCCCGGCCTCGGCCCGCACAAAGGACTCGCGATCACCCGCTGGAAGGTCCATCGCACGGTCGAATAGCGATCTGATCTGCTCTCTGGTCGGCATGCTGAAATCCTAACGCACAGCGACTCCCTTGAGCTTCGACTCGCACTCACGAACCGCTCGCGAGAGAAGCCGGCCACAAGTACATGCGAGGATCAGGATCAGTCGCGACACCGATCGCGAGACTATTGAACTTCGCCTAAGTGCTCGTCGGCAAACGCCTTGCGAAGAAACGCCTTGGCGTACTGCCAGTCCCGCTGAACCGTGCGCGGGGTCGTGCCCAAGATCGACGCGATCTCCTCGGTGCCCAGATCGAGAAAGCACTTGAAGCGGACCACCTCTGCGGCTCGGGGATCGGCCTCTTGCAGTTCAGGCAACACGCGACCCAACTCCACGGGCTCCGCGAACCGCATTGCCGCGGGCGGGCTGATCGCGTCCATTGGGACTCGGTCTCGGTCGCCTCCACGCTTCTTCGTATTCCTTCGGCGTGCAGCGTCAATGAGTGCTTCCTGCATGGCCCGCGCGAACGCCCCGTAGAGATGCCTACGGCTCTCAAAGTCAACGTTCTCGCCGCCCAGGACTTTGATGTACGCCTCGTTGACCAAAGCGGTGGCGTTGAGCGAGTGATCGGCGTTTTCCCTCGCGCATTGTCCGACCGCAATCGCACGCAGCGAACTGTGAATCGCATCGAGCAGGCGATCGCCGGCTCCCGGCTGATCGTTCCGGATCGCTTCGAGCATCACCGTGATGTCAGCACTGGATTCGAGCAAGATTCCGCTCCGAGGTATCGTTACATCGCAGCCTAGCACTGGAAGCCACATGATCCGACGCTCACGCTCGGCTATTCCATTCACAGACAGTCAGACCCCGCCGCCCCTCAGTTCTCGACGCTCTACGGGCGGGTTGTCGGTAACCGCATGGCCAGATCGGGGCTTGCCGGCGCGCCCCGTTTTGCCTCGTTCTGCCGCATTCTGCCGCGCTGCCGACGGCACCTATCCCTCTAAAGGCAATGCCGATAGGGAATTAGGCGCCCGGGCCCGCACGCTCTCATAACCCGGAGGTCGCAGGTTCGAATCCTGTCCCCGCTATTGAACGCAAAGCGAGAACGCTCAGTCCTTTGGGGCTGGGCGTTGTTGTTTTTGGAGGTGGGTCGGAATGGGCGCGGGGCGTGTCTGGGCTTGCCGGGGCTTGGCGATCTCTCGGTGGAGTCCGCACACGCGCGCGACGATTGGATTCGTCCGCGGGCCATCGAACTTGAGTACGCGGACGAGTGGCACGTTTAGGGGCCTGAAGGTTCAGGGGGTGCTTTCGCCCACTCATGGATCCGAAGGGGCGATTCACAGGGGCCGAAACTCCTAGGACTGGCAGGCTCTAACGGATCGCATTCGGTGATCATCGACAGCAGCGGATCGGCGGCCGGGTATGCAGGCGCCCGCAGGCACAGACTGGTCATGGCCCTTTCCCCGCTCGCGGTGGGCTGTGCGCGTCGTTGGCGTGACGCATCAGATTCGAGAACGTCAACAATTTCGGCCCGCCCCCACGGTTGACCGCTGGCAAACCCGTGCAAGCCGATGCGCTCCGCGCGGTGATGGGTCGGCGTTAGGTCGAACGCAGCTGCTGAATCCGTAAACCGCAGATTCCCGCTAATCTGGGCTGGTCGCGGGCCAATGACCCTACCGCGCCGACTTGACGGAGCTCGCCCCTGAACCGCACGCTGACACCAGAGATCATGGACGATCCCAGTCTTGGGGCGAGTGAGCATCTCTCCGCCCTTACCGGACTTGCGAGGCTCAACAGGGTCGCGGGGGTCAGCAGCATGCTGTGGCGTGAGATGCGACCCCTGGCGCAACGGATCGACCACCCGCTTCGTGTTCTCGACGTCGCGACCGGCTCGGCGGATATTCCCGTCGGTCTAGCGAGTCTGGCGAAGCGGGACTCCGTCCGTTTGGACCTGCACGCGTGCGACATCAGCCCCACCGCACTCGCTGAGTCGTCGCGGCGGGCTCTGGCGGCGGGCGTCACGATCGGTTTAGAAGAGCTGAACGCGGTGACTACTCCGATCGGCCGGCGTTTCGATGTGATCACCTGCAGCCTGTTTCTGCATCATCTCGATGCGGAGGAAAGCATCGCGCTATTGAAGAATCTGGCGAACGCAACGGATCAGCTTCTGCTCGTGGCCGATCTCCGGCGAGACAAGCCAGGGCTGGCGTTGGCGTGGATCGCCTCGCGGGCACTGACAGGCAGTCGTGTTGTCCATGTGGACGCGATCAAGTCCGTACGTGCCGCTTACACGCCCGCTGAGCTGCGTCAGCTGAGCGAGGACGCGGGACTCGCGGGCGCCAATGTCATGAGGATCTGGCCTCGGCGTATGCTGCTCCGATGGTCGCCTGCCATTCCACGATCGGAGCCGGAGAACTCGACGCCGTAGTCATCGGCGCCGGGCCGGGCGGGTCCGTCTCGGCACACCAACTGGCACGGAGCGGGATGCGCACACTGCTCATCGAGCGGCGAGGCATCCCGCGCCCGAAGGTGTGCGGTGGGTGTATGGCGCCGGCCGGGGTGACGCGACTGCGGGGTCTGGGAATGATCGACGAGGGGTTCGACCGGCGGCTCGGTGAGTTGAGCGCGCTGCGACTCTGCTCCGGCTGGGGATCGTGCACGCTGCCCATCAGGCCGTATCGGTCGGTTGATCGTCGGACGTTTGACGAGTCTCTGGTTGAGCGGGCGGCCGACGCTGGCGTCGAGGTGCTCACGGACGCCCGAGCGACGGTGCGACCTGACGATGGGGTTCTTGTCGAGGTGGGCTCGACACGGCTCGAACTCGCACCCAGGGTCGTGGTCGTGGCAGACGGGCTTGACGGGAGCGCGCTCGCCGAGAGAGCGGATTTTGGCTGGCGGGATCCCCCACGGGGCCCGCTTGGGCTCGGCGCGATAGTTCCAGCGTCGTCGATCACACAGAATCCTGACGAGATCCAGATGGCACTCGGCGCCGACGGATACGTTGGGTTCGCAACGATTGCGCCGGGCGTGGTTGCGGTCGGCGCCGCACTGTCTGCCGAGGCAGTCAGGCGACACGGGCCCTTGTTGACAGTTCGGGGCGTGCTCTCGGAAGCTCGCGTGGACAGTGAGTGGGTGGGCGGCGCGCAGTGGCGCGGAGTCGCGCGATTGACGCGGACACGGGCGAGGTATGCCCGCGGGCGGGTCATCGTTGTCGGCGACGCGGCGCAGTATGTCGAGCCGCTGACGGGGGAGGGGATGAGCTGGGCGATTCTCTGCGCCTCCTCGATCGCGCCGTACGCGGAGCGAGTCGCGCGCGGGGAGGACGTGGAACGTGAGTGGGCCTGCTTCTGTCGGGGTTCCCTCCGATCTCGTCGGTTGGTGTGCCGCGGGGTGAGTCGATTCGCTCGGAGCCCTCGCGCGATCAGGGCCTTAACGGCTCTGGCGAGCCGGACCCGGATCCCGGGCGCCGTGAGCCGCGGGCTGTGCTGGGAGATCGCGTGATGACCGCCCGCGTGCTCGGCATTGGCTGCGCCTCGCCGACGCATGTCGTGACGGCTTGCGACGGGCTCGAGCTCGCGCTCCAGGTGGCGCCCGAGCACGATCCGGGGTGGCTCCGAGCGCTCTACTTTGAGTCGGGGGTCTCTACGCGTGGCTCGGTGCTTTCCGCCCGGATGATGCGAGATCGTTTCTCGGCCGCGGGCGGCGCGGGTCCAACGACTGGCGAGCGTCAGAAGATGTACTCGGAGGCTGCGCCTGCGCTGGCGGAGAGCGCCGCCAGGCAAGCTCTCACGCGTGCGGGCGTCGATCCCAGGGAAATCACGCGCGTGGTGACGGTCTCGTGTACCGGGGCTGAGTCTCCGGGTCTGGACCACGCATTGATCAATCGGCTTTCACTCGACCGACGCGTCTCGCGGACGCATATCGGGTTCATGGGCTGTCACGGTGCATTGAACGCGCTCGCGGTCGCGGACGCGTTCGTGCGCTCGGATCCAGGCTCGGTGGTGCTCGTGGTCTGCTGTGAGCTGTGCAGTCTCCACTACCAGACCGGGCCGGTCGCCCGGGACCAAAGCATCGCCAACGCGATATTTGCCGACGGAGCATCGTGCGCGGTTGTTGGCTCTCGGGGCGTCGGGCCCGCGCTGCGCGGGTTCTCGAGCCGTGTGTTTGAAGGGACTGCCGAACTCATGCGGTGGAGCATCGGGGACAACGGATTCATGATGCGGCTCTCGGCGCGTGTTCCGGTCATGCTCCGGCGGGTGATCGCCTCCTGGATCGACGAGTGGCTCGCGACCTGCGGGCTTAAGCGGGCGCAGATTGCACGGTGGTGTCTCCACCCTGGTGGGCGGGACATTCTTGAGTGCATCGAACAGGGGCTGGATCTCGATTCCGCGGCCACATCCAGTTCACGCGAGGTTTACCGGCGGCGCGGGAACATGTCGTCGGGAACCGTGCTGTGGGTTATTCAGGACGCCATCGATCGCGGCGAGCGTGGCCCAATGGTCGCGATCTCCTTCGGCCCGGGGCTTTGCGGAGAGGCGTTGCTTCTCGACTGACGCGCTCGCCACTCGTTCGCGCCTGTCGACCTCCGCCGACCGAGCGTGACTCTCTGGCCCTTCCACGCACGCCATCGCTGCGGCGTCGGACACCATCGCGCTCGGCGCCAGGACAAGATCGACGCGCGAGCGCATGCGGAGGAAGTCAAGAATGCTCAGCACACCCCGAATCCTAGCCCCGCTATTGAACGCGACATGAGCTCGGCCAGTCCTTTGGGGCTGGGCGTTGTTGTTTTTGGGGGTGGGTCGGAATGGGCGTGGGGCGTGTCTGGGCTTGCCGGGGCTTGCCAATCGCGCGGTGGGCACATCACACGCGCGCAAAGAAGCCCCGACGTCGGTGCATCGGGGCTTCGAGGGGATGGCTGAACTGCTCGGCTTACGGGCAGCCGGCGCCGAATGCGGTGAGGCAGGCGACGATGTCGGAGAAGTCAAAGACGCCAATCGGCGGCGCGAGGTCGGCTGCGGGGTCCATCACGCCAAACGCGTTGAGGAACGCGACGATGTCGGAGAAGTCGAGCGTTCCGGTCGGCTCTGCGAGATCCGCGACGTTGCATGGTGCGCCATCGGCAACGACATCGGCAAACGGGAACTTGACGTACTCAATCAACGCATCGCGTTCGGTCGAGCTCATCGCGAGGACCGCGTCGCGTGCGGCGGCGCCCTCACCGCCGTGCCAGAGGATCGCCTCCATGAGCGACCGAGCCCGTCCGTCGTGAAGGAAGTTTGGTTGTGCGGGGTTCCCGTTGGGGTCGAACGGATCGGTCGGCGTGCCGAGCACGTGCCCGACGTACCCGATGCCCCACAGCGGGGGCGTGCGCCATTCACGGCCGGTCGCGCCGAACTCCGAGCGATCGTCCGCGAGTTCCTCTCCCATGTCGTGGAGCAGGAGATCGGTGAACGGCTGGATGACCTGACCGCGGTAGGGAGCGAACTCCGCGTTGGAAGCGGTGCGCAGCGCCGGGCGATGGCACGACAGGCATCCAGCGGCATCGAAAAGCAGTTTCCCCTGGCGTGCGACCGGGTCCAGGTGGTTCTCCCGAGGGGGAACAGCGAGCCCGCGGAGGTACGCGACCATCGAGTCGAGCGCCATCGGATCGACTTCGATTGGCCCTTCGCCCGAGAGGTGCGACGTCATGCCCATATCGTGGGCGAATGCCGACGCTGCCTGGTGTCTCAGATCCGGCTCCGAGGCTTTCCATCCGAATCGCCCGAGCGCGGCGCCCCCGGTTGTGCGGTCCGTCACGAAGTTGGCACGGCCCGAGATGCCGTCGCCATCGGCGTCGTGCTCGTCTGCCCAAGCCAGGATCTCGGTCTCGTCAACCGCTTCGAGCAATCCGAGACCGATCAGCATCGGCGCGACGCGAACCGAGACCTCGGCCTCGCCTTCGTAGGGCCCGCCGGCGATGTTGTCAGCCGGCTCGCCGGGGATGTTCGTCCCGATCTGGCCGTAGAGCAGCTGTGTGAGATCGACTCGGGGATGACGGAGCTCGTATGGCGTTCCGTCGTCATACACGCCGTGCACCGTTTCCCATTCGATCGAGGCTCTGCCCTCGGGTGTAGCGCCGGGCGCCGCCCGGGTGTCGAGCTGCACGCCGTAGAGCGGGTGGGGCTGCGGCGCACCGCCTGGCTGGCCCGGCAGGCTTACGCGGACGACGTAGTCGTCGATTGTTTGGGCGGGCGAGTCGGGCGCCATGCCGCGGCCGTCGAGCATGTGGCACTCGATGCACGAGTTGTTGGTATAGAGCGGCCCGAGCAGGCCGGGCTGGAAGACCGGGCTGGGGCCCATGTTGAACCCGACCGGCCCGCCGTTGCAGTCGAACGCGGTGGGCGGGTTGAAGAGCAGTCCGTCGTCCCACCTTGTCTCGAACGCCACCTTGCCGGCCATGAACTCGCGAAGTTCCTGGGGCGGGAGGTTGAGCGCGTGTTGGTTGAACGCGAACTGCTTGACGGTTACGACCGGGATCGACGCATCTCCCGCCGCGTAGGCGAGAGGGTGCTGCGACTCCCGCTGCAGCCTGCCGTCCCCGACGTAGTAGTAGATGAACTCGCTATAATAGGTCTGCGGGGCCAGGAGGGTGAACTCGACATCGACCCGCTGGCCCGGCACCAGATCGTCGATCGTCGCCGTGAACACGCCGCCATCGCCGAGCATCCGCTCGCTGATCGCTGAGATGTTTCGGTCGCAGAACGCGACGTCGCCCGACTGGTTGTACCACTTGATATCGACGGCTGAGACCGGGACCTCGGGCGCGGTCGTCAGCTCGAAGTCGAGTCGGTTTCCGTGATCCGTGATCCTGATGTCGAACGTCCGCCCGACGTCGTACCCCGAGGGGTAGTGGTCGAATCGCCACTCGTTCTCGTGCCGGTCTCTGAAGCGCAATCCCACGCTGGTCTCGATCGGCAAGTCGGGCATCGGGGGCGCGGCTTGCCCGAGGGTGCGCTCAAACCAGGATGTATCGACAGGCTCGATCCCGACGGTCTTAACGAACGAGTACGTGATGCTGTCACCGGCCGCGGCTTCCGGGATCGCTCTCCCCCAGATGAATCCCCCCAGATTCGTCATGGATTCGGTCTGCATGGGCCCGTTGCCGATCCGGTAGCGCAGGTCGATGCCCGTGACTCCTGGGAGCGGTGACTGCGGCCCACCCGTCTCAATCAGGACGGACCATTGGCCGTTGTCTTCCTGCACATCGTGCCTGAATGCGCGGGCATGGGGCAGACCGCCCTGCCCGAAATCACCCGGATCGATGCCGCCGCCGCCGTCTCCACCTCCTGAACTGAACGCGGTGCATCCCGGCGTGAGCGTGACGGTGTGGGGCGAGAACTCGTGCTGATCCGGGACCTGCACGACGAGGTGGAAGCTGAACTGTGTTCCAGCGGCGAGACCCTGGAACGTCGCTGTGTAGTTGCCCGCCCCGTCGTTGCTCATGAAGTACCCACCACCGGGCGGGTTGGGGTAGATCAGTATGGCTGTTGCGGTTGGCGTCGCCGACGCTGTAACAGTTACTGTTGTTCCGCTGAGGCACACCTCTCCTGAGTAGCTCGGCGCCCCGGTTTCAGCGTGCGCCGACGCTGAGATGAACAGCGCTGCGAAGAGGATGACGAGCCAGTGATGTGCCACACGTATGCTCCACGGTTGGCCGTCAGCCTTGACGCAGGAATGGCATCAAATGAGACAGAGCAGTTGCCAGGACTCGAGCCGCAGGATGAGACTAAGTCCATCGCCGATTGGCTGCAACTGTTCCGGTTTAAGTTCGGCTGACCCGGGCAGATCCTCGGAGCAACGTTGTTCTGATCGCACGGGCAGCCGATCGTGCATCGATTCAGGCGCCCACAAAGGGATTGCGACCGCTCGTGGGGACTGTGGGCAGACGCGCCGCCTGGATGGCGGGCAGACCGGGAGCCGCCCCGCTCGTGACCGCAACGTGGGAGCCGTTGGCGATCCTGATGGCGTTCGGGGCTGGCTGCCCGTGACAGCATGGCCCGTTTGGGGCTTGCCGGCGCGCCCCAGTTTGCCGCGGTTTGCTGCATTCTGCCGCGCCGCCGCCAGCTGCTATCTCTCTAAAAACAATGCAGATAGGGGATTAACAGCTCCCCACTCACGCTCTCATAACACGGAGGTCGCAGGTTCGAATCCTGTCCCCGCTATAGAACGCAACATGGGTACGCTCAGTCCTTTGGGGCTGGGCGTTGTTGATGTGGAATGGGCGTTGGGCGTGTCTGGGGTTGCCGGGGTCGCGGCGCGAACATCGCACGCGCGAGGAGACCCGGCGCGAGCGTGCCGGGGCTGGGAGAGGATGGCTGAGCTGATCGGCTTACGGGCCGCCAGCGCCGCCGTGCCCGACACCGGCGAGGGCGCCTCCCAGCAGTCCGGAGCCGCCGGCGGGCTGTGCGGGGCGCGAGGTCGAAGGTTGTGAACGCGGTGATAGCGCTGGCGGACGGCTTCTTAGGGTCGCCCGGCAAGCACCGTCAATGCCATACGCTTCGCGAGGCGGGCAGCGGCGCCGGGGTTCTTCCCGTTCTCGCTGACCTGGCCGACCACCCGAGCCGTCACGATCGCGCCCTCGAGCAGGATGTTGAGCTGCTCAGCAACGTCGTCCGGATCTGCAAGCCCAGCGGCGTCGCACAGACCGCGCAGGTACCGCACGATCTCTTTCTTGTGCTCCGCTGCCAGGCGTCTGGGCGCCGACTCGGCGACCGAGAACTCCGCGGCCGCGTTGATGAACATGCACCCGCAGAACTCGTTGCCCGTGAACCAGTCCTCATGGAAGTCGAACACCGCGGCGAGCCTTTCGTGCGGTGTCTTCGCCTTCGATTCGACGTACTTCATCAGGCTGTTTCGGAAGATCTCGTCGCGCCGGCGCATCGCGGCGACGATGAGCTCGTCCTTGGATTTGAAGTGGTTGTAGAGCGTCATCCGGCTGATGCCGCCCTCCCGCTGGATGTCGTCGAGGCTCGAAGAGTGGAATCCGTGCCTGTAGAAAACACGCATCGCCGCGTCGATCAGGTCATCTCGCCGGCTCGGGGGCATGGGGAGTCCTTGGGGGGGTGCACGGGTTCAATACTGACTAGACGATACGCATGACGGTCTGCAAAGGATCTGCTCGACTCAGACCTAGTGCAATCTCAGCACAGATATCGGCGTTTCAAGGCCTAAATATGTGAGTTGGGACGGCATTTCAGAATTTTCTACGGGGAACGTTGACACGTACTGACTAGTCAGTATGATGAGCGGAGTGGCATCCAGTTTCATCCCGTTTGGATGACTGAGCCACAGAGATCAACAAGCCCCGGCGTTACCAGCGCCACGCACAACCCGCGACCACCCAACCCAGGCGAGCATGTCGCCGGGGCGGGTATCGCACGCCCTGAAGGAGGTCCGCCATGTCCCGTTTTCCGATCCACACCGCAGCGTCCGCCCCCGAAGCCAGGGAACTCATCGAGGGGGCCCAGAAGGCCTTCGGGTTCCTGCCCAACCTCCTGGGCGCCATGGGCGAGGCCCCGGCCCTGCTCGAGGGGTACATGACCCTGTCGACCATCTTCGACAAGGCGGAACTGTCTCCGACCGAGCGACAGATCATCCTGATGGTCAACAACCGCCTCAACGGCTGCACCTACTGCATGTCGGCGCACACCGGCATCTCCAAGGCCCAGGGCGTTCCCGACGATGTCATCGAGACGCTGCGCGACGGCACGGAGTTGTCCGACCCGAAGCTGGAGGCCCTGCGTGTCTTCGCGGTTCGGATCAACGAGAGCCGCGGCTGGCCCGAGCAGAGCGACATCGATGCGCTGCTGTCCGCTGGCTACACGCGGCGCACGATCCTGGAGGTCATCCTCGGCACGGCGCTGAAGGTGATGTCCAACTACACCAACCACATCGCGAGCACCCCGCTCGATGATGCGTTCGCGGGCGTCGAGTGGACCCCGGGCGAGCTCGCCCAGACCGCACGGTAGCAGCACACATCGACGCCTGTTGGCTGCATGAAGCCACCGGCGCAAGGAGCCTGACATGAACCCCGAGAGACCCCCCGACGCCCCGGCGACTGCGCGATCGGTGCGCACACCCGTTCCCCCGTTCACCCTCGAGAGCGCGATCGCGAAGGTTCGCGCCGCGGAGGACGCGTGGAACAGCCGCGACCCGGATCGCGTCGCCCTGGCCTACTCGCCTGACAGCGAGTGGCGAAACCGCGACCGGTTCCTGCGCGGGCGGGACGAGATTCGAGCCTTCCTGCAGCACAAGTGGAGCAGGGAGCTCGACTACCGGCTCGCCAAGGCGCTGTGGGGCTTCCGTGAGAACCGCATCGGCGTGCGGTTCCAGTACGAGTGGCGCGACGCAGAAAGCCGCTGGTTCCGCAGTTACGGCAACGAGCTGTGGGAGTTTGACGACGCCGGCCTGATGCGCCGGCGGGAGGCCAGCATCAACGACGTCCCGATCACCGAAGCGCAACGCCGCTTCCGATGGGGCGCCCCGGGGCCCAGGCCCGCGTCGCACGGGGGGATCCCCGACGTGCGATGACCACGCGTTTCCCGCCCGCCCGGGACGGTCTCGGGCGGGCACGCATCCAGAATCGTTCGAAGCAATCTCAGATCGACAGTAGACACACCTGAAAGGACCTCAAGATGCACCGCAACAGCCTGAAGATCGCCGCCCTGTCAACCTGTGCCCTCGCGACGCTCACCGCGACTACCCACGCGATGAACAACGATGACCAGGGTGGACACGTCCACTACATCAACGCCCCTCGCGCTGACGCGCCGATCCCCCGTCCGGGCGTCGATCTCCGGCGTGGCAGCTACGCCCTGGTCGTCATCGACCCGCAGATCGACTTCCTCAGCCCCCAGGGTGTCACGTGGGGCGTCGTCGGTGAGAGCGTGACGGAGAACGGCACGGTCGAGAACATCGAGCGTCTGTTCAAGGCCGCGGGTGGCGCCGACGCCCGCGTCTTCGTCAGCCCGCACTACTACTACCCGCACGATCACACGTGGAAGTTCGAGGGCGCGCTCGAGACCCTAATGCACGACATCAACATGTTCAGCCGGCCCGGCCCGCTGGACACCGAGAACCTCGAGGGCTCCGGCGCGGACTGGCTCGCACGCTACAAGCCCTACATCAACGACGGTGAGACGGTCGTCGTCAGTCCCCACAAGGTCTACGGGCCCGACTCCAACGACCTCGCCCTGCAGCTCCGCAAGGCTGGGATCAACCAGATCGTCCTCGCGGGCATGTCGGCCAACCTGTGTGTCGAGTCGCACATGCGCAACCTCATCGAAGAGGGGTTCGAGGTCGCGGTCGTTTCCGACGCCACGGCCGCAGCGAAGCTGCCGGGCTATGACGGGTTTGAAGCCGCGTTCGTCAACTACCGCATGATCGCGAGCGATGTGTGGAGCACCGAGGAAGCCGTCGAGAAGATCGCCAAGGCCCGGGGCGACCTGGTCAACGTGTCCGGCGCCAGCGGCATCGGGTTGGCCGGCTTCGACCCGGTCAGCTTCTTCCGCAGCGAGTCGCCGCTCAATGGCTCGCCCACGATCCGCGCCGAACATGCGGGCGCCACGTACCTGTTTGCCTCCGAGCGGAGCCGCGAGATGTTCCTCGCCGACCCGGACCGCTTCGCCCCCCAGTACGGCGGCTTCTGCTCCTACGGCGTCTCGATCGACATCCTGCTCCCGGTGGACCTCTCCACCGCTCAGGTCCGCAACGGCAAGCTCTACCTGAACGTCAATGCCGACATCCTTGAGAAGTTCAATGCGGACTTCGAGGGCAGCGTCGCGCGAGCGAACACGAACTGGCCCGGGCTCTTCGAGATGCACGCCGAATAAGCCCTCGCTTCCTCGCGTTGTCGTCTCTGATCACAAACCTCTCCCTCCCCGCCCGACCGGAGCTCCGCCCCGGCCGGGCGGTTTCCATGCGATCCAGAGAGCGCCGGCAGAGCCATCGCCGCGTCAACACGATCATGATCATTTCGTTCCTGAGGTGAGGCGGTGTCGCCCCTCCCGCCCGGACCTCGGTCCGGGAGTTCGGGATTCGACCG
>JAJDDH010000223.1 GCA_029260415.1 Phycisphaerales bacterium
CAAGGTGGCCGACCTCGCAGCAGCCGGCGCCCATCGAGTCCTTGAGCAGCTCGTTCTTGAGCACGAAGCTCCCGCCAGAGACGACGGTGTCTCCGACGGCCAGCCCCCTGAGCACCTCGTAGCGGTCTCCGGCGTCGAAGCCCAGCGTGAGCTGGACGGGCTGAAACGTCGTCCCGTCCTCGCTGGTGCGGACGAAGGCGATGTTGCAGCTCCCGTCCCACTGCACGGCCGACTTGGGCACGGTCACCGCCCGGGCGCCAGCGCCCGCGGTGATCGTCGCCCGACCGAACATGTATGCCTTGAGCATCTGGTCGCCGTTGTCGAGTTCGGCGCGGGCCTTGATCGTCCGCGTCTTCTTGTCGAGCTGCGTGCTAATCCAGGTCAGGCGCCCCGGGAAGTCGCGGTTCGGGATGCCATCGATCCGGAAGACCACGTCCTGGCCACGGCGGGCGGAGGCCAGATCGCGTTCGCTCAGGTCGATCATCGCCCACATCAGGCCGGTGTCCGCGATCGCGAACAACATGTCGCGCTCGTCGACGACCTCGCCCATGACCGCCGACCGCTCGACGAGCGTTCCATCGAACGGAGCCGCGATCCGGAGCAGCGATCCGGTGTCGTTCTCCTCGGTGACGCGGGCGATGTCCTCATCGGAAAGACCAAGATTCCGCAGCTGCTGCCCGGCGCGCGAGACTGCGATCCTCGCCTCGGCAAGGCGCGTCTGCGCCTCCAGCAGGGCGCGCTCCGTGCTCGCGCCCTTCTCCATGAGCGACCGCTCACGCTCGGCGTTCGCCTGCCACAGCGCGAGGAGCTCAGAGGACTGCAGAAGGTCTGCCTTCGCCGAGCCCAGGGCCATCGAGTCGACCGTCGCGACGACGTCGCCCTTCTCGATGCGGTCACCCAGGTCCTTGTGGACCTCGACGATGACGCCCGGGGCACGGGAAGACAGCCTCGCGTACTGGTTGGCGTTGTAGACGATCTCGGCGTTGCGCTCGATCTCGCGGCTCAGATTGCTCGTGCCGACCTGCGCGTACTCGAACCCCGCGGTCCGCGCGATGGCGGGCGAAGCCAGCGAGATCACGGTGTTGACCGTCGTGCAGCCCGCCTCGGGCAGCTGCTGGGCCCGGCGCGGGCTCTCGGTCATCGCGGTCGACGACGATCCGAGCGTGCTCCGGGGCTGTGAGTCTGCCGCAGCGTCCTGGGCGGACGCGGTGGCGACCGCGACTCCCATCAGCGCCGCGACAACAGCGATCGGTGTGGTCATGTTCATGGTGATACCTCCGATTCCATATCCGCCTGGGCGGAGTTGTTTACGGGCCACAGATGGCGCACTGGGACTCGGGCGTGCTGTGCTCCTCGCACCAGTCGCCCGCGGCGACGAACGCCGTCTTCATAAAGGGCCGGCACTTCACGCACAGCGCCTCCGCGACGTCGTGCCCGCTGCAGAAACCCTCGGACTCGATCAGTGACGGGTCGCAGAACGGGCACCTCGCCGCAGCGATGCCGTGCTCGCAGTTCGCGGCGTCGTCACCGCCCGCGGTGGGGATGGCGCCGCCGTGCACGCCCTCCTGGATGTTCTCTGCAAGCTCGGGGTTGCACTGGATGCACTGCGACTCGGGGAGCTTGTGCTCGTCGCACCAATCGCCCTGGGCCCGGAACGCGACCTTGATCCCGGGCCTGCACTGGGCGCAGATGGCCTCGGGGAAGCCGTGGGCGCCGCAGAATCCCTCGGCGACCACCAACTCGGGGTCGCAGAAGGGGCAGGTATCCGCTTTGATCTGATGTTCGCAGCGGCCGTCGGCGCTGACGGCTGTGGTCGACGCGGACGAGCCGCCTTCGCCGCAGCCGCCGAGCGTGAGCGCGCCGCCCAGCCCGAGTCCAAGACACATGGTCAACATCGCCAACTTCTTCATGGGTTGTCCTTCGCCCCCTCGGGGGCCGTTGTGGGGTTCGTGGGAAACTGTTCAGACTGGTGTTCGTTTGACCCGGGGAGCATGTCCATGCCGCTGATCGCAGCGATTCTGGCCCGGGCGACCGACGCCCGTCCCGCGAGCTCGATCACGGTGCGCCGGGACTGCATCAGCGTCCGCTGCGTATCAAGCAGATCGATGAATGATGCGCGACCTGCGCGATAGGACTGGTCGACCTGGTCGAAGGCTCGCTGCGCGTCGGGGGCGACCTGGTCGCGGATGACGGCGAGCTGATCCCGGGCGGCGTTGTAGGCGCCGACGTGCTCAGCGAGCTCGGAGAGCAGCCGGTTGCGGGTCGCCGCCTTGTCCTGGCGACGCTTCATGAGCTCGAACCGGGCGGACATGATGTCGCCCTGGCGACGGTCCCAGAGCGGAATCTCGGCACCGACGCCGATCTCCGCGATGCCCTGATCCCCCTCCTCGCTGTACCCGACGCCCGCGGTGACGTTCAGATCGGGCGTCCGCTCGGCGCGGATGCGCTCGAGTGTGGCCTCGGCAGCGTCGACCTCTCGGTCAGCAACGATGAGCGCCGGGTGTGCCGACTCCACGGCCGCGATGAGGCGGCCTACCTCGAGCGGCTCGGGCGTCGTCGGGATGCTGGCGCCGAGCCGGGTCGCCGAGATCGGGTCGGTGTTCAGCACGAGCCCGAGCTGCCTTTCGGCTGCACCGAGTTCCTGGGCGATGCGTTGCCGATCCGCCCGGAGCTGGTAGACCTCGACCCGGGGCCGGATCACATCGGGCTCTGCGACCGCCCTCGCCTCGAACCGGGTCTCGGCGATGTCGAGCGTTGTGGTTGCGAGCGAGATCAGCTCCTCGACAAGCTTCAGTTGCGCATCAAGCTCCAGCACCCGGGCGTGCAGCTCGGCGACTCGACCGAACACCTCGCGCCGGACACGCTCGACATCGGCCAGCTTCGCGGCCTCCTCCGCGTCGGCGGCGGCCACCGCGGCGCGGAGCCGGTTTCCGATGACGATCGGCTGCGTGATGC
>JAJDDH010000224.1 GCA_029260415.1 Phycisphaerales bacterium
GCCCCGTTGACCATCGTCCCCCCCGTCCGCCAGAGCAGCAGCTCGCGGACCCGGACCCGGTGCGCCTCGCAGATCCGCCCGATCGCGTTGCGGACCTCGCCCGCGCCAAGCGGGACGGTGTCCCACAGACGGCACAGGACCGGGGGCATCAGGACCAGCACCAGCAGCGCCCCGCCCATCTGCACGCCCGCCGCGAGAAGGCTCTGCCCGTCCACACCCATCGCGCCGAACGCGAAGATCGATGCCTCGTTCCACGCGAGGATGACGCCCAGGGGCACAAGCAGGAAGAGCACGTGCTGGCGGGTCGAGAGCAGGACGAACCGCGTGCGCGTCGGGAAGGGGTGCACCGGGGCGCCGCGCTCGATGCTCGAGAGCAGCGCCGCCTCGCGCAGGCGCCGATCGATGGGGTACATCACGAAGTACGCGTAGCTCATCGCCAGCACGGGCGTGAGCAGCGCGATCAGCTCATCGATCAGCACCAGGTTGCCGATCCAGTCGCGGACGAGATCGAGCCAGCCGAACGCGAGGACCGCCGCGGCGTGCTGGACCAGCGCCGCGAGCATGAACAGGCGCGTGGCGCGTTCAGCGCCGCGGACCGCCCGGTGGCTCCCGGTCCGATCGATCCGCCGACCGCAGCGCCAGACGTACACGTGGTACGCCCCGCCCCACCCGAGCAGCGGGACGATCGAGAGCGTGACGATCTCAATCGGGGTCAGGCGCCCCGCCAGGAGCGGCTCCGTGAGCGCCTCCCGCAGGTACACCGTGAGGAACGCGATGATGACACCGACATGAATCATGCTGCGCCGGCCGCCCGTGCCAGGATCGGTGGGACGATCAACGGGCCAGCGGGCCCAGGTCGATCAGCGTCCCGCCGGGGGTGTACAGATCCGCGTTCATCCGATCGGCGTTCAGGGACGTGAACACGAGGCAGGTCCGCCCCGATCGCGTGCAATACCGCAGATCCTCGGCGCTGGGGCCCGCGAACTTCCCGTTCTTGGCGTTCTGGACGTGCATGTGGAAGTGCGTCAGCGACCGGTCCGAGTACCGGATCATGTCGTCGCTGGCGATGAACCGCTTGTCATCGCGCCGGTCGCTGGCCCGCGGGCGGAACAGGACCAGGCGGAACCCGTCGGCCGAGCCCGGGTTCACGTCGCGCGCTTCCAGAGTCCCGCCGTACTCGGTCTTCTTGTCGTCCCGGTCGGCCTTGGCGTACTGAAACAGGCGGGCGCGGACCTCGGTGTCCTCCAGGGCGTGGTCCACCACGAGCAGGGTCAGCGCGTCCGCCCAGTCCAGGCTCGAGCGCCAATCGCGGTAGCGGTACGCCCCGACGCTCCGGTCCTCACCCAGCTCGTTGGTCCGCCGGAAAACCTCACGCTGCCCGACACTCCGGTCCAGCTCCGCGAGCAGCTGCTCGCGCGTTGCGCCGAGCCACGCCGGTCGGTGTTCTCCGGCCCAGCGGATCGCCTCGAGGTGTCGCAGCTCGAGCCCGTTGCGTTGCTCGCCCGAGAGCGACGCGACGTGCTGCGACGCCTGCGACCACCACGCGCCGTTGAGCTCACGCTGCGTCTTGTCCGAGGAATGCTGGAGCGACCGCATCCACTCGAGCTCCATCGCCGTCCGCGGGATCGTGCCCATCTCGTGCAGGCAGCGGCGCAGGTCCGTGACCAGCTCGCTCGTCTCGGCGCTGAGCCCGCTCCCGGCGCTCAGGTTCGTGGTGAGCAGCGTCGTCCGCGCCGCGCCGTCGGGGTCCAGCCTGGAGAGCAGCTCCCACGCGTCCGCCCGCGCCCGCTCGGCCCAGCGGAACCCCTCACCCCCGGGCGCCTCGCCCGGGTCGAGGAAGACCTCAAACACCACCGCCTCGATGTCCCGCCCCGGGTGCAGATCACGCAGCGCGGCACGCTCGGTACGGATCGAATCGTCCACGTCCTTGATCGGTCGCGCGTAGCTCCGCACGAGCGCAGGCGTCAGGTCGGTCCACCCGTGCGACCCCGCCGCCGAGGCCAGGATCGCGACGATCGACCGCTCGCTCTCCCGCGGCAGCATCAGCCCCGCCAGGCGGTGCGAGTCCTCGAGGCCCTCCGGGTTGGTGTCCTCCATCAGCAGGGCGACCAGGCGCTGGCGGATGGGCAGGGGTGTGGACTGCGACCAGGCCAGGTCCTTGAACGCCTGACGGGAGTCGCCCAGGTCGCGAGCGCCCCCTCGGACCTCGCCCCACGCCGTGTCCGCAGCGTCGAGGCGCTTCCGCTCGCTCAGATCGGGGTTGCGGAGGTCCAGGATGGGGTCGCCGCTGGCCTGGTACTTGGGCTGGCCGCACCCAGCCAGGGGCAGCAGCAGGCACAGGAGGGCCGCGCAGAACAATCGGGTGTGAACTTGGGGCATAGGGGCGAAGTGTATCGCTCATCGCAGAGCCGATATGCACGCCCAGGCCTGGCGTACCGCCACCAGCCTGTACGGGGGGCGGTCGGATGCGTATCATGGACTCGCCCACAGCCGACCCGGAGCACCGCCCCTTGAGTGAGTCAGTTCAACCAGTTGGTCAGGAAGTCGAGGCCCAGGTCTCGCGCATCATCGAGATGATTCGCCCGGCCATCCAGGCCGACGGCGGCGATGTCGAGTTCGTCGGCATCGATCCGGACGGGACCGTGCGGATCCGCCTCCACGGCGCGTGCGTGGGCTGCCCGTCCAGCTCCATGACGCTTAAGTTGGGGATTGAAAGAAACTTGCGCGAGCATGTGCCCGCGGTTTCGGGTGTGCAGGCCATCGAATAGGGCGAACGCCGCGCGTGAGTCTGGGCAGGCTGTGGAGTGGATGGGGGAAACCCACCCCGCCGCGCTTTTGTTGGGCGGTCCGCGATGGTATCCTCCTGCCACACAAGGGCCTGGGAGGACTCCGGGCCTCGGAGACGGGAGTCGTCGAATGCTGGTTATCACAAGGCGAGAAGGTGAGGAGGTCGTCATCGGCGATC
>JAJDDH010000225.1 GCA_029260415.1 Phycisphaerales bacterium
GTTGCCCGAGTCGAACACCTGGGGCAGCGTCGCCATCGCCAGCACGAGCATCACGATGAACACGACCGAGAGCTTCAGGCGCACCGCCTCGGCGAGCACGTTGCGGGCGATAGCGAAGATCGGCCCGGGCAGCGAGAAAACCAGTCGCATGCCCTGGAGCAGGGCCGCGAAGGCGCAGGTGAGCGCGACGACGCCCATGGCCATGACGCCGTAGTCCTTGGTCTCGGGGAACATGAGCAGGGGCAGCGCCACGCCCAGCGTCAGGGCGATGAGCCCGAGGTAGGTCAGCGCGAGCCCGAGCCAGATGATGACCAGCGCGACGAGCAGCCCGGCGCCCGCGCCGCCGCCCACGAGCACCATCGGGTCGCTGCTCTGGAGCATGCGCCCGATCATCTCGAGGCGCTCCTGGGCCTCGGGGGAGGACGCGCCGTCGCCGGCGCGACTCAGGGCGTACGCGCCCGTGACGCCCACCGCGATGAGCACGGCGACGACCGAGGCGATGATCTTAAACAGCAGCGTGGACTGTGCGCGGTTCAGGGCGCCGAGGACGCGGAGCATGGCTCAGGCCTCCTCGCGCTTGGACTCGTCGGGCGTGTCGAGCAGCGAGCCGATGACGCTGTCGTCCACGTCCTCGTCGCTGGCGATCGCGGGGGGCGGGGCCGCGGGGGCCTCGGGCGTCGGCGCGTTCTCGCCCTCGACGAGCGCATCGATCAGTGAGCCGTCCTCGCCCGCGCTCCTGGGCGCTTCGGGCGTCTGGCCCTCGACGACGGCTGGGGGCGGGGCGCTCTCGTCCGTGTCCTGCACGAGCCGGTCGATCAGCGCGTCGCCCGCCTCGGGCTCGTCGGAGCGCAGGAACGCGGCGGTCTGCCCGCCCTGCTGGGCGCCCGCGGTCTCGAGGCGCTCGGTCCGGGCCTGCTCGACGATGCCCAGGAAGAGCTCCTCGAGCTTCTGGCGTGGGTGCGAGACGCTCAGGACGGACTTGTCCCCGCCCGAGCGCCGGCGGATGAGCGCGTCGATCTCGGCGAGCGTCTCCTCGTCGAGCGAGTCGGTCTCGATGGAGGTTTTGGTGTGCTGCTCAAGCAGCTGCTCGCAGGTCCCCTCGCCGCGGAGCTTGCCGCCGTAGAGGATGACCATGCGATCGACAACGTCCTCCACGTCGGAGAGCAGGTGGCTGGAGAGGACGATGGTCTTGCCTCGCCGGCCCAGCTCGATGATCAGGTCCTTGACCTGTCGGGTGCCGATCGGGTCGAGCCCGGTGGTGGGCTCGTCGAGGATGAGCAGGTCGGGGTCGTTGATGAGCGCCTGGGCGAGCCCGATGCGGCGCTGCATGCCCTTGGAGTACTCGCGCACAGGGCGGAACTGGGCGTGCGTGAGCCCGACCATGTCCAGCAGCTCGTCGACGCGCTTGGAGCGGGTGCGGTGGTCGATCTCGAACAGGCGGGCGTAGTAGTCGAGCGTTTCGCGGGCGTTGAGGAAGGGGTAGAGGTAGGACTCCTCGGGGAGGTAACCGATGCGGCGCTTGATCGCGACGTCGGTCGGGCGTTTGCCGAAGACGAGCAGGCGCCCGGAGGTCGGGCGGAGGAGCCCGAGCATGAGCTTGATGGTGGTGGACTTGCCCGAGCCGTTGGGCCCGAGGAGGCCGAAGACCTCGCGGGGGCGGATCTCGATGGACAGGTCGTCGACCGCCTTGGCGCGTGAGCGCATCCAGAAGTCCCGGAAGACCTTGGTCAGGCGCTGGGTTGCGACGACGGGCTGGTCGGCGCGTGTCGTGCTGCCATTCGGATCGGCCACGGGTTAGAGCTCCTCGCCCGTCTGGATGCCCTCGTCGGTGCGGAACCGCTCGCGGCGCTGGTCCTCGATGCGTTTGCGTGCCGCGTCGAGCGCCTCACGCATCTTCTGGTCCTTCTCCCGCTCGGCGATGTAGTCCGGGTCCTCGTTGATCAGGAACTCCGCGGGGCTGCCCGGGGGGAGGTGGTACGTCTGGACGAACGGCTTGGCGAGGAACGCGTCGTACGCGCTGGCCCAGTCGCGGGACATCATGAGTCGCGGGTTGGCCTGGAACTGCGCGAGCTTGGCCTGGAACGTCGCAAGATCGCCCTGGGCCCGGTTGACCGTCGCGGCACGCCTTGAGGCGGCCTCGTCGAGCATCTCGGCGACCTCGCCCGTGGCCAGGCCAGCCTGGTAGAGCGTGCCGTCGATCTCGATCTCGCGCCCCTCGACCAGCGCGTCGATGCGAGCGAGGATGTCCGCCTGGGAGGCGGTGTCGTTGATCTCGGTTGCTTCTTCGAAGAGCGCAATCTGCTCGATGAGCACGCCCGACGCCGCCCCGGCGACCGAGTTGAGCACCTCGGCGCGCTGGCGGTCCGCGACCTCGCGCGCCTGCCCCGCCTGCTGCGTCTGGTTGGCGACCTTCGCGAACTCGTCGGCGAGCGTCACCGGCGGGAACTTCTTGCTCATGGTCAGCTGGTCGATCCGCAGGCCCGTCTCGAACTCGTCGAGCATCTCCTGGGCCAGACGCATCGCGACGGACTCGACCGAGCCCAGGTCGGTCCGCGTCTGCTTGAGCAGGTCGTCGATCGAGGTCTGGGCTGTCGCGCGGACGATGGCCCGCTCGACCACGAGGCGGACCAGACGCAGCTCTTCGCTGCCGCCCTCGCCCGGGCGGACGTTCTCGACGTATCTGGAGAGGTCCGACCGCTGGTAGGTGACGGACCACTGCATGTGGGCGAGGTTCAGGTCCGCGGTGACGACCGAGCCGTCGCGGGCCGGGTTGAGGCGGTCGGTCTGGTTGAGGCGGTCAATGGGGCGGTTCTCGTCGCCCACCTGGACGTAGGGGAAGAACGCCCGGTTGACCTGCTCGGTGACGGCGCCGGTCTGCACCTTGACCAGCTCGCCGATGGGCGAGGGCCAGGCCCACTGGGCGCCCGGCGCGAGGTCCGCGGCCTGCTGGCGCCCGAAGAGCAGGCGCACGCCGCGCTCGCCCTCGCTGACGGTCTTGAACCCCGAGAGCAGGAACAGCCCCAGCAGCGCGACCATGCTCAGCTGCACGAGGCGGTAGGTGATCCGCAGCGCGTCGGCCAGCGACTGGTTCGCGGGATCCATCCGCGAGGCGAAGTCCGCGTCGGGCGCGCCGGACCGCTCGCGGAGCGTGACCGACGACTGACGCTGGGGCGGGGGGGTGTTGGGGGTGTTCTCGCTCACTCACTGTCCCCCTGAACGTTCGACTCCGGGAGGGGGAGCGGGAGGGCGCCCGTCTGCAGCTCGCGCATCTGACCGGGCGAAAAAACGTCCAGGCCGTAGTCAGACACGGAGAGGATCAGCGTCATCCGCTTGGACATCGCGTCGCGCATCAGGTCGAGCTTCTGGAGGAAGACGGCCAGCTCCGCGTTGGCCTGCTGGGCGCCCAGGTACGGGGCGGCCTCACGCTCGCCGCGGGCCTCGATCTCCTTGGCGCGCCGGTTGGCGAACTCCCGGATCTTGGACGCCTCGGACGTCGCCCGGGCGACGATGGACCTCGCCTCGGACTGGCCCTCGGACTCGAGCCCCTTGGAGAGCTTGTCGCGGTTGGCGGCCATGCGGTCGAGGACGGTCTTGGTCGTGTCCTCGGGCAGGCGGATGCGGCTGAGGCCCACCCCCACCACCACGGTGCCGTAGTCCGTCAGGCCCTGCCCGCCCTCGCCCGCGGTGGAGACCTGCTCCATGACGCGGGCCTCGAGCTCGCCGAGCTTGCTGGCGCCGCGCTCGGGCGTGAACAGCTCGTCCATGCGGTACTTGCTGACCTCGCCCATGGCGCTACGGAGGCGGTCGCGGATGACCTCCTCGGCGCGTCGGAAGTGGTCGATGGAGCGGTCGCCCGCGTTGCCGAAGCGTTGGAAGAAGACGAGCGGGTCGCTGACGCGGTAGGTCAGGAAGCTGACGCCGATGATCTGGAACTCGTCGGCGGTGAGCTGCGTCTCGGAGCGTGTCTCGACGACGCGCAGGCGCTTGTCGTACTTGATGACCTGCTGGGCCGGGTAGGGCCACTTGAGCTTCAGGCCCGGCTCGGTGACGACGGACTCGGGCCCGGCTTTGCCGAACGTGGTTTCGACGGCGACCTCGTTGAAGCGCACGGTGTAGGTCACCATGAACGCCACGATGGCGCCGAGGAAGATCGTCCCGATCAGCATGTAGATGAGATTCCGCACAGTGAGAGCTCCGATGGGCGGGGGTGGCCCCAGCCGTTGAACTGGTTATCCGCCGGTCTCGTCGCCGAACGCGTCGATGCCGCTCTGGCGATCGTTCAGATCGATCCGTACCTTGGCGCCCGGGACGCCGTTGATGAACACCCGGGCGTCACGCATCGCCTCGAGCATCGCCTCGAAGTAGAGCCTGGACTGGTAGAGGTCGGGCGCCGCCTCGTACGCGGCGACCTGCCCCTCGAAGAGCGTGGCCCGGGCGCGCTCGCCCATGTGGCGCTCCCAGCGCGACGCGGCGGCCCTGATGAGCAGTTCGCCCGCCTCGCCGCCCGCCTGCTCGAGCAGTCGCTGCACACCGAGACGCCTGCGGGCGATCTCGGTCTCGTCGCCTCCGGCCTCGATGAGCCGCTCAAGATCGTTGAGCTCGGTCACGATCTGGCCGGCCAGGTCCACGCTACCGGCAACGGAGGTCAGCTCGCGGATCTCTTCGCCGCGTGCTGATTCGATCATGGACTCGTAGTTCTGCTTTGCCTGGATCAAGCGTTCGAAGGGCGCCGCGACGCCCTCGGGCGGGTGGACCCCGCCCGCGCCGACAAAGACCAGCTCCACGCCCGCGCCCCGCCCGTCGTTGAGCGCGCCAAACGCGGCTTCAAGCTCGGACCGCATCGCCGAGGCGAGGGTCGTCCGCTCGGTGGTGAGGATCTGATCGATGCGCATCGCCGACAGGTGCTGCATCACGACGCGCCGTCCGACGGCGCGGAGGACGTTCTCGCGCTGCCCGGGGCCCGCGAGCTGCTCGTAGAGCACCAGATCGCTGATCACGAACTGCACCGGGACCTCGACGGCAACGAGCGCCACGCGCCCGCCTCGCTCGTCCTCGTCGTCCTGGCGCTGGGCGGGCTGCACGATGTTGACGACCTCGTCGTTCGTGTGCTTCTCGGTCCAGAGGATGGGCGAGTCGCCCGCCTCGGGCGGGTTGGTGCCCAGGTGGAGCGTGCGCACACCCGTGGTCGTCTGGCTGCGGACCAGGCCCACGCCCGGCACGACGGTGGTGAACTCCGGGACGAGCGCTTCGCCGAAGGGCCAGGGGTACTTGATGTGCAAGCCGGGGCCGACGTCTTGCTCGCCCGTCTCACCGAAGCTGATGAGCGGCTTGCTGACCTGCCCGTTGGTGAGGATCAGGGCCCGCTGGTGGGGCTCGACGATGACCAGGCTGGTCATGCCCCAGCCGATGAGCAGGCCCATGAGCAGCAGCAGCACGACAGAGCGCCGCAGCAGGCGGTAGAACCAGGAGCCGGAGACCTCGACACCGAACTGGTAGCTGAGGGCGTCGCCCACGGACTCGGCGATCTTGTCTGGCGCCGCGACGAACCCGAGCACGCGGGAGTCGAACGCGGGGCGGAGCTCCTCGCCGGCCTTGCGGGGGCGGTAGAGGTCCAGCAGGAAGTTGACGGCGATCTCGGCGCCGAGCACGACCATGCAGATGCCAAAGACCACGGGCAGGTAGCGCCCGAGCAGGTCGGGGCCGATGGCCAGCTCGACGAAGTTGGCGACAGCGATGGCGAAGCCGCCGATGGCGCCGCCCACGCTCTGGGCCGCGCCGGCGCGGAGGGCGGTCCACGAGGGCTGCTTGCCCATGCCCGAGACGAACCGGGCGAAGACGAAACCGACGAACGCGACACCCAGACCCAGGGCGATGCCCCAGCCTGGCTGGGCGGCCTCGCCGTAGTTGTCGTGGTTGATCAGCGGGCGACCGCTCGCGTAGCGGACCAGGCCCGTCGTGATGAACAGGCCCGCGACGATGATGGCCAGCACGGGCAGGACCCATTTCTGGATCGTCACCACGCGCCGCGCGGCGACCCGCAGGTCGTCGCCCGTGGTCTCGAAGGCGCTCGACGCCCCGGACTCGCTCGCGAGCGCCTCGGCCTCCATCGCCTCGATCCGCTCGCGCCGCTGCTGGTCGTAGAACAGGGCAAGGCCCAGCCAGACGATCAGCCCGATGCCCATAAAGAGGGACAGCGTGATCGCGGCGTGGTCGCCCGCGACGCGTCCGTAGATCAGCACGCCCAGCGTGAGCCCCGCCTGCAGCAGCAGGCCGAGCACGCTGACACTCGTGCCGCGTCGGTACGTCAGGTAGTCACCCTTCATC
>JAJDDH010000226.1 GCA_029260415.1 Phycisphaerales bacterium
GTTCTCGCCCCGCAGCACGTGCCAGGCCGTCAGCGCCTGGAACACCCCGATCCCCGCCAGCGCCCCCGCCATCAGCATCGGGATCTGGTCGAGCATCCCCCGCGTCGCGATGAACACCAGCAGCAGCACCGCGACCATCACGAACTCGCCGGGCCAGCTCAGGTCGTACCGCCGCTCGCGCGCCGCCCTCGACTTCTTCGCGCTCTCGGGCGCCCGGGGCTTGGCGCCCAGCGCCGGTTTGCCGACCCCCAGGTACAGCGCGTCGTTCGGGCACGCGCTGATGCAGTCCAGGCACTTCATGCACCCCGGGTCCACCACCATCCCGAAGTCGCGCACCTCCTCGTGGATGCGCACGTTGCTCGTGCACACCGCCGTGCAGTGCCCGCAATGGGCGCACGCGTCCGTCACGCGGATGCGCACGGGCGCGACCTTGTCCACCGGCGCGAAGAACCCGCCGTACGGGCACCCGTACGTACAAAAACCCTTGGCCCCCAGGAAGTACACAGTCGCGAAGCCCACCACCAGCAGGAACGGGATCGCGATGTACCACTCGGGGAACGTCTCCCAGAAGTCCTCGACGAACATCCCGCTCGAGAGCTGCCGCACGGGCTCCACCGGGCGAAGCCACACGGGCCACGCGAGCTCCATCGCCTCCAGCGCCGGCGCCAGCACCACCCGCTTGAAGCTCGGCCACACGAACATGTAGATCGCCAGCGTCAACGGCGCCAGCACCAGCAGCCGCGACCGGAACGGCGTGGGCCGCACCCCGATCTGCTTCCTCCCCCACCCGCACAGGTCCTGCAGCGCCACAATGTGGCACCCCCACCCACAGAAGAACCGCCCGAACACCAGCGTGCCCAGCAGCGCGATCACGAAGAACACAAACCCCGCGTTCACGCTCCCCCGCTCGAGCGTCTCCATCGACTCGCTCGGCTCCACGGGCGACACCGTGCTCCCCGTGATCAGCCAGTGCGCCACGTGCGCCCCGATCCCCAGGTGCACCGCGATGAGCACACCCGCCCGCCACCGCCCCATCCGAGAGTGCGGCGCCTTCTCGGGCTTCTTGCCCGAGGCGCAATCGATCACCGGCAGCGACACCTTCCGACCCCCGCCCTCCGTGCTCACCGCTGCGCTCATGCCAGCACTGTATCACCACCGCGCCCAACGCCTTGCGCCCCTCCCTGCGCCCTCCCAGCGTTGCCCGAGCGCCCCGGGCGCCCGATACTCACCCCATGCGATACCGATCCCTCCCGCTCCTGCTCCTCGCCCTGCTGCCATCCTTCGCGCTCGCCCAGGGCGATCCGTACCCCGACACCCCCGCCGGGCGCGCCGCACAGACCTGGTTCACCAGCGTCCGCTCGGGCAACCCCGACCGGCTCCGCGACCTCATCGAGAACCATTTCGACCCCGACTTCCGCGACCGCGTCGGCATCGACCAGCACCTCGCCCGCCACACCGCCCTCGCCTCCGCCGGCATCAACGCCCCCCACTCGCTCGCCCGAGCGACCGACCACGACATCACCCTCTACCTCCGCGACGGCGGCGTCTGGGGCGAGCTCCGCATCAGCGTCAACCCCCAGCCCCCCCACGCCATCACCAACGTCGCCGTCCGCCCGTCCGACGGACCGCCCGAGGCCCAGGGCAGGCCCACCTCCGCAAGAGCCTTCAAGGACGAGACAACCGAGTTCCTCGACGCGCTCAAACGAACCCAGGGCTTCGAGGGCGCCGTGCTCATCACCCGCGTCGACAGCAACGACCAGGGCGATGGCCTGTACTGGCGCAGCGCCGATGTCCCCGCTCCGATCCCGATGGAGTTCATCCTCGACGCGATCAAACTCATCACGCCGCTGACCGTCCTCGACGCGTCGTGGGAACAACGCCACCCGCCCGAGTCGACGCTCGAGGCGCCGCCCGCCCTCTCGGCGCTGGAGCGGTCCATCAGCTCCACGCAAGCCCAGCTCCGGGCCACGATCACCGACCCATCCGAGCTGGCCGCCGCCATCGACAGCGCCCGGGCCCAGCGCCACGCGACCTACCAACAGCTCGCCGACTCCGTCTTCTCCGGCGACTCGCCCGCACAGCTTGAGTACCAGCGCGGCCTCATCAACACCCTCGTCCTCGAACCCTTCGACATGCACGCGTCCGAGGTCCCCCTCGCGGCGACCGGGCGACTCAACCCCGCGGACCTTGCCCGCTTTGCGCGCGCCCTGATCACGCCACGTTTCCTCCCGCCCGCGCTACTCAACGACATCACCACCGGGACCGGCCCCGACCTCGACCCGGCCCCCACCATCACCCGCCGCCGAGCGCTGCTCTTCGAGGAACGCATCGACAACGGGGTCCGCTCGTTCTCGCTTCAGGACGAGTTCGACGGAACGCACGCCCTGCTCCGCTGCTACCCCAGTGCCAAGCGCGCCGTCGTCATCCTCGCCCAGGACGCCAAGACGCTCGACCTCATCGACCGCCGCATCTTCAACCGCCTCCCGGGCCTGGACTCAACCCCTGACACCGACGATTGACCACACACCCCCCTCCGGGGGGTACGAGGTCGCACCGTGCGCTTGTATACTGCACCGAATCCAGGATCACAATCGCGCCTCCACTCGTCCGGATCAGCGAGGGACCACACCATGCGCCCCACCTCTGCCCTGC
>JAJDDH010000227.1 GCA_029260415.1 Phycisphaerales bacterium
GCAGCAGCTCGTCGGCGCCCAGCGCCGCGGCCGTCGCCGCCGCGGCCCGGTCCGCGTCCACGTTCATCGCCACGCCCTCGTCGGACATCGCCGGGGGCGTGAGCACGGGCGTCCGCCCGCTGTCGAGCAGCATCCGCAGGAAGTCCGCGTCCACGCGCTCGACCTTCCCCGTCAGGTCGTCGCGGATGATCATCGTCCGCCCGTCCTCGCCCACGGCCCGGATGGCGCCCTTACGCGAGCCCGTCCAGATTCCCGCGTCGATGCCCGAGAGCCCGACCGCGTCGGTCCCCATTCTGCGGAGCGCCTCGACGATGCCCTTGTTTACCTTGCCGCAGTAGGCCATCTCGAAAATCTCGAGCGTCTCGCGGTCCGTCCTGCGGCTCGTGTGCCCGCTGGGGCTGGTGATGAACGTGGGGGGGCGCCCGAGGCGTTCACTGAGAACATTCGTCTCGTGTGACCCGCCGTGCACGAGCACGACGCGCGTGCCGGCGCGGACCAGCCCGTCGATCTCGGCCAGCGCCGCGTCGAGCTCGATGCCCTCGCCGCCCCCGATCTTGATGACCATCAGTCCAGACATCGTCGCTCCTCTTCATCAAGCCCGAGATCAAACCCGAGATCAGGCCGGGTGCAGGCCCGGGAACCCGAGCCCGCTCGTTTCATCCAGTCCCAGCGCTACGTTCATCGCCTGCACCGCGCTGCCCGCGGCGCCCTTGACCAGGTTGTCGATCGCGCACAGCGTCACGACCCGCCCCGTCCGCTCATCGACATCAAAGCCCACATCCGCGTAGTTCGACCCCGCCAGCACGTTCGGGTCGGGCAGGCGGTGCAGCCCCTGGCGCTCGCGCACGATCCGCACGAACGGCTCGGAGGCGTACGCCTCGCGGAAGAGCTTCCAGAGTTCCTTTGCCTCCACGGGGCGGGTGGGGATCACGTGAGCCGTGCACAGCGCGCCGCGGACCATCTCGATCGCGGTCACCGAGACATCGAGCGTGAACTCGCCAAGCGCCTGGTGGACCTCCGCGGCATGGCGGTGCCCGGTCAGGGCGTACGAGCGCACCGCGCCCGACCGCTCCGGGTGGTGACTCCCCGCGCTGGGCTCGGCGCCCGCCTCGCTCGAGCCCACCTTGATGTCCGCGATGACGCGCTCGATCAGCCCGGCGCGGGCCAAAGGCAACAGCGCCAGGTTCATCGCCGTCGCGTTGCAGCCCACGCCCGAGATGAGGCGGGCGCCACTGATCGTCTCGCGGTGCAGCTCGGGCAGGCCGTAGACCGCGTCTGTGAGGCGGTCGGGCGCGGGGTGGTCCCACCTGTACCACTCGGTGTACTGCGCCTTTGTCCGGAGGCGGAAATCTGCGGACAGATCGATGACAGTCTTGCCAAGCTCCAGCCAGCGGTCGATGTCGCCCGCCGCCTTCCCGTGCGGCATGCACAGGAAGACCACGTCGCACGCCTCCACCTCGTCAGGGATGCGGAAGACCAGCTCGCTCCGACCCCGCAGGTTCGGGTGCACCCGGTGGATGGGCTGCCCCGCGAGCTTGCGGCTCGTGACCGCGCTCACGTCCACGTCCGGGTGATCGCACAGCAGGCGGAGCAGCTCCCCGCCCGTGTACCCGCTGGCGCCGATGATCGCTGCGCTCAGACTCACGCCGGGGCTCCTGACTGCGTGCCGACAAGCCCGAGCGCGTGCTCGACGACCAGCCCGGGGATGTCCACGCCCGAGACGTCCACGCTGTTGCGGAACTCCATGGAATGATTAATCTCGTTGACGAGCAGGCCGCGGTTGGGGCACTCGAGCAGGTCGATGGCGACGATGTCGCCCCCCACGCACGCCGCGGCCCGGGTCGAGATCTCCCCGATCTCGCCCGAGACGTCCATGCCCGCGGTCGTCGCGCCCAGCGCGGTGTTGGTCAGCCAGTGGGCGCTGCGCCGCTCGATGCCCGCGATCGCCTCGCCGCCCACGACGAAGATCCGCAGGTCGCGACCGGGCTTGTCGATGTGCTCCTGGATGTAGAACACCTGCTGCTGGGCCGAGCCCAGCACCGCCCGGTGCTCGATGACCGCCTCGGCGCTGTCGCGGTCGTTGACCCGCGAGACCAGGCGCCCCCAGGAGCCCACAGTCGGCTTGATGACCGCCGGGTACCCGATCCGCTCGACGGCCTCCAGCGCCGACGCCTGCCCCAGCCCCACGCAGACGCGGGGCGTGGGCACGCCCGCCCGCTCCAGCGCCAGGCTGGTCTGCAGCTTGTCCGAGCAGATCTCCGTGGTCCGCGACGGGTTCACACACCGGACCCCGAAGGTCTCGAGCATGCGGACCGCCGCGAGCGAACTCGTCAGGCTCAGCGACCGGTCCAGGACCAGGTCAACCCCCGCCCACTGGCCCGCGTCCGAGAGATCGAACACCTCGCTGCGCACATCGATCACGTCGCACGCGACGCCCCGGCGCTCCATCGCGTCGAGCAGCATCCGCTCCTCAACGCGAACCCTCGAATGCAGCATCACAACCCGCATGGTCCCGCTCCTGTCTTGAGCCCAATCACACCCGAACGATCGAGGCCCGCTTACTCGCCCCAGTCTTCCTCAACCTCGGGCGCCAGTTCGAGCTTGATCGGGTCGCGGCTGATGACTTCAAGCTCGGCGCCGCAGTCGCTGCACGTCGCGATCTGCCCGCTCAACGGCTGGCGGTCGAAGCTGATGAGCCCCTCGCACTCGGGGCAGGACGCGTTGAGGGTCTCGTTGGTCGTGGTCATGTCGTCGCTCCTTGTTCGTGATGGTCGTGTGTCGTCGTCAGTGGATCAAAAAGAACAGCCCCCGGCACGCGTCCGGGGGCTGAGGCTTGGAACCTGGTGTGAGCCGAATGCTCAGACCATCGAAGCCGCAGGGATCGCCCGGACGCACTCGGCGTCTTTGACTTTCGCGGCTTTGGTCTTGAACTCGAGCATCGGCATCCTCGTCGCCCGGAACCCCGGGAGGCACAAGCCTATCCCGCCATCGCCCCCCGTCAAGCGGTTCTGGCGTCAAATTCTGAATATGCACGCATGCAAACCGCCCTCAGGGGCGTTCGGACAGCCCCTCGACCCTCGCCTCCAGCTCGCTCAGACGCAGATCGGCGCACCCCCCGGGGCTGGTCCGTCGGGCCAGGCTCGCGTCCGGGTCGCCCGGGCCCAGGGCGTCGAGTTCCCGCCCGACCTGGCGGTAGGCGTCGCGGAAGGCCATGCCCCGCGCGGCCAGGTCCACGGCCACGTCCGTCGCGTACATCCCCGGGTCGATCGCGTCCCGCATGCGGTCGGCGTGCAGCGTCAGGCCCGACAGCACCCGGGGCGTGACCGACGACACCTGCCCGGCCGCGCGGAGCCCGCGCAGCAGCGCGCCCTTGCTGTGCTGCAGGTCCCGGTGGTATCCGCTGGGCAGGCTGGTGAGCTGCTGCAGCTCGCTCATCGCCCCGCCCACCCCCGCGGCGCCGCCCCGCATCAGCTCCGCGACATCGGGGTTGCGCTTGTTGGGCATGATCGACGACCCGGTCGAGGCCTCGTCGCTGAGCGAGACGAACCCGAACTCCGCCGAGGCGAACAGCGTCAGGTCCCACCCCAGACGACGCACCACCTGCGCCAGCTGCCACGCGCTGGCCAGCGCCTGCACGTCGTGCACCCCCCGGCTCGCCTGCGCGTGCATCGGGTTGATCAGCAGGCGGTCGAAGCCAAGTTCACGGGCCGCGCCCTCGCGGTCGAGCGTCAGGTTCACGCCGTAGCCCGCCGCGGTCCCCAGCGGGCTGGCGCTCAGCCAGTCCGAGGTCAGGCGCAGCAGCTCGCCCGCGTCGCAGAACCCCTCGACGTACGACGCCATCCAGAGCCCGACGCTCGAGGGCACTGCCCGCTGCAGGTGGGTGTACCCTGGCATCGGGTCCATCTCGTGCGTGCGTGCGAGGGTGAGCGCCTCGCGTGCGCACAGCACCGCGTTTTGCCGCAGGCGCCCGAGGGCGTCGATCGTGAACAGTCGTGTCGCGACGAGCACCTGATCGTTGCGGCTGCGCCCCAGGTGGACCCGCTTGCCCGTCTCGCCCAGCTGCTTGACGAGGAAGGCCTCGATCGCCGAGTGCCCGTCCTCGTAGCGGTCATCGAGCGTGAACCGACCGCCGGCGAGGCGTTGGCGCAGGTCACCCAGCGCCGTCTCGATCGCCTCCGCGTCGCCCTTCGACAGCAGCCCCGCCCGCGCCAGAGCGCGCACGTGGGCGACAGACGCC
>JAJDDH010000228.1 GCA_029260415.1 Phycisphaerales bacterium
TGCTGCAGGTGGCCGAGTCGCTGCCCGACGAGGTCGCGCTCATCACTCGCTCCAGCACGACCCCGCACCTGGGCAAGCCCATCGGGGTCCCCGCCCAGGCGCCCGAGCCCGGGCCCGGGGCGGGCGCCGACGAGGGCCCCAGCGAAGACGCGCCGCGCGGGGACTAAGCTCTGCGGATGGAAGGATCCACGCTGACCGACGCGGAGGCGTCACCGATGACTGACCCCGCCCTCGAAGGACTGACCAAGCCCCAGCGCGCCGCGGTGACGCACACCGAGGGCCCGCTGCTGGTGCTCGCGGGCCCGGGCTCGGGCAAGACGCGCGTCATCACGATGCGCATCGCCAACCTCATCTCGCTGGGCGTGCCCCCGTGGTCGATCCTGGCGCTGACGTTCACCAACAAGGCCGCGGCGGAGATGCGCAGCCGGGTGCTGCGCCAGATCATCGGCGCTGACGTCTCTGACGAGGAGGCCCGCTCCGACCGGCGCACCCGCGGGCTGACCGTCACGACGTTCCACTCGCTGTGCGCCCGCCTGCTGCGCCGGTACGCCGAGCAGGCCCAGATCCCGGGGCTCAAGCCCGACTACACGATCTACGACGCGGCGGACCAGGGCGCGGCGATGAAGAAGGTCCTCAAGGCGATGGACCTGTCCACGAGCAACTGGCCGCCAAGGTCCGTCCTGTCGGCGATCTCCAACGCGAAGAACGAACTCCTCGACGCCGAGGCGTTCGCCGCCAAGGCGGGCGACTACTACTCGACGCAGCTGAGCACGATCTACACCCGCTACAGCGCCGCGCTCCGCCAGGCGGGCGCGATCGACTTCGACGACCTGCTGCTGTACACCGCCCGCATGCTCGACGAGCACGAGGCCATCCGCGCCGAGCTGCAGCACCGCTGGCAGTACCTGCTCATCGACGAGTACCAGGACACCAACGCGGCGCAGTTCAAGATCGCCTCCCTGCTCGCGGGCGACGGCCCCAGCCTGCCCGGCATGGAGGGCGAGGGTGTGGCTGATGGGAGGGGCCCGAACATCTGCGTCGTGGGCGACCCGGACCAGTCCATCTACGCCTGGCGCGGCGCGGACATCACGAACATCCTCGAGTTCGAGGAGCAGTACCCGGGGGCGCAGGTCATCACCCTGGGCGAGAACTTCCGCTCCACGGGCGCGATCATCTCGATCGCCGACACGCTCATCCGCAACAACCGCCAGCGCAAGCACAAGGACCTGTTCACCAGCGCCGACACGGGCGAGCAGGCCCGGGTGGTGACCTGCCGCGACGAGCGCCACGAGGCGGAGATGGTCGCGGACTTCTTCAGCCTGCTGGGCGAAGAAGAGGGCATGGCCTGGAAGGACATGGCCGTGTTCTACCGCACCAACGCGCTCTCGCGCGTGCTCGAGGACGCGCTGCGTCAGGCCTCGATCCCGTACGTCATCGCCCGGGGCACCGCGTTCTACCAGCGCGAGGAGGTCAAGACCGCGCTGGGGTACCTGCGCGTGGTCGCCAACCAGGCTGACGATGTTTCGCTGGCGCGGATCATCAACACCCCGGCGCGGGGCATCGGCAAGACCTCGCTGGACACCATCTCCGGCGCCGCGGCTCGCTCGGGCATCCCCGTCTGGCAGGGCCTGACCCGCGCCCGCGAGCTGCCCGGGCTGACGGACCGCTCGCTCAAGGCGATCGACGGGTTCGTGGGCACGGTCAACGGGTGGACGGGCGAGGGCTCGTTCATGGGCGCCGCGGTCGCGTCGTCACTGCACGAGCTGGTCGAGCGGGTGATCAAGGAATCGGGGCTCGAGGCGTACTACAAGAAGAAGTCGATGACGAGCGGGCAGGAGTCCGACGCGGAGCGTCTGGAGAACCTGGACGAGCTGGTCAGCTCGGCCCGCGCGTTCGAGAACGAGTACGACCCGACGGACGACCCGGCCGAGTTCCCGGGCGCTGAGGCGATGGCCGCGGGCCAGGACGCGCCGGTCCCCCCGCTGCTGGCGATCCTGCGGGCGTACCTGGAGTCGGTCTCGCTGGTGGCCGACGCGGACCAGGTGGACCCGGCCCGGGGCGCCGTGACGCTGATGACGCTGCACGCGGCCAAGGGCCTGGAGTTCCCGGCCGTCGCGATGATCGGGCTCGAGGAGGGCGCCCTGCCCCACGCCCGGGCCTTTGAGTCCGAGGACGACCTCGAGGAAGAACGCCGCCTGGCGTTCGTGGGCGTGACCCGCGCCATGCGCCACCTGCACATCACCAGCGCCAAGTACCGGACCATCCGCGGCAGCACCGAGCGCATGATCCCCTCGCGCTTCCTCGACGAGTTGGGGCGCGAGCACGTCACCCGCTCGGACCAGTCCGAGGACGACATCCCGCGCGAGTCCAGCTTCGACACGGGCGGGATGATGGCGGGCGATCTGGAGAAGATCCGCGAGCAGCGGGCCGCGATCAGAGCGACATCCGACCGCTACAAGGCCGAGTTCCCGCTCGGGTGCATCGTCCGCCACCCGCAGTTCGGCGAGGGCCAGATCGTCTCCATCACCGGCGGCCAGAACGCCCGGGCGAAGGTGAAGTTCAGGCACGTGGGCGAGAAGACGCTGGTGCTGGAGTACGCCCGCCTGCGCCGGGTCTAGTCGGTCGCCGCGGGTAGCGGCGGGCGCAGCGCGTCGAACGGCGCGCCCGGGATGTTCCTGAGCAGGGCGAACGCGACCACGAGGCCAACAATCCCCCACGCCAGCGCCCTGGGCAGCACACGGGCCATCGGGCGCTCTCCACGCAGCGCGATCCTCGCCCAGCCCCAGGCATACACCGCCCCGGCGGGGAGGCCGATCAGGATCATGAGCGCGTTGTGCCGCAGCGCCGCGCTCACGTTGCCGTTGAGCAGGTGATGCACGGACCGGGTCGATCCGCAGCCCGGGCAGTGCACACCCAGGAACCGCCAGGTCGGGCAGGGCGGGATCCAGCCGCTCGGGTGCGAGGACCAGAGCCCGACGCCAACGCCCGCCGCAAGAAGCAGCACCGCGAACGCCAGCGCGCGGAGCGCCCGCGACACCTCACGTCCCGACAACCGACCGCCGGGATCGGCCTGAGTCTGAGTATGCTGATGGCTCGTTGTCTGATCCACGCCGCCCCCGGGCCCCATCGCCACGCAGAGCGTACGGGCAGAGTCTCCTCGGCAGCGGCGCGACCCGGAGCGAGTGGGTACGCTTGTCGTCTGCGACCGACCCACGTGGAGTGACCCGATGTATTGCCCCGCCTGCGGATCCCAGAACCCCGACAGTGCCCGCGCATGCGCCGCCTGCGGCCAGGCCATGGGCGCGGCGGTGGGCGTTCCCCCGACCGTCATCGACGCGCGCCGGTCAGGCTCGCCCGTCAACGCCCATCTCGCCCTGTCGATCATCGTCACGCTGTTCTGTTGTCAGCCCGCGGGCATCGTCGCGATCGTGTACTCGGCGATCGCGATGGGCAAGAACTCGTCGGGCGACTACGCCGAGGCGGCCAAGGCCGCCAAGACCGCCAGCCTCTGGGGCTGGATCGGGTTCGGGCTCGGGATCACGGTCTGGGTGATCTACGGCGTGTTCATGCTGCTGATGCTCGCCGCCACCGCCGCGGGCAGCCCGTAAGCCAGATCACGCGGCCCTGCGGAGCGCCTCGGAGTCGCTCGCGTCGCCCCCGGTTCCCGTCGATCGCCCGCACTCGGGGCAGATCAGCAGCTCGCCGTCGAGCTCGTACGCGCACCCGATGCAGACGCCAGCGCGTTTCCGCGCGAGGGTCCGCACGAGCCCCACCACGATCAGCGTGGCGCTGCCCGGGATGCCCAGCAGGGCGGTGTTGTACGCCAGGCCCGAGGCCAGGGGCAGCACCGGGAGGCTGAAGTCGCCAAACGTGGCCAGCCCCTCGGTGTACTCGCGCCACCCGCCCATCGCCTTGATCT
>JAJDDH010000229.1 GCA_029260415.1 Phycisphaerales bacterium
TGGTCGTGCTCGAGTCGCTCGAGCACGCCAGGGCCCGCGGCGCTGCGATCTATGCCGAGCTGGTCGGGTTCGGCAACTCCTGCGACGCGGGGCACATCACGGCGCCCGACGCGGAGGGACGCGGCGCGTGCCGGTCCATGAAGCTCGCGATGGCCGACGCGGGGCTCAACCCGGAGCAGATCGGCTACGTCAACGCCCACGGCACCTCCACCTCGCTGGGCGACAGCGCCGAGGTCGCGGCGGTGCTGAGCGTCTTCGGTGACCACGCCCGCGCCTCGTCGGGCGGCTCGCTGATCATGAGCTCCACCAAGTCGATGATCGGGCACTGCCTGGGCGCCTCGGGCGCGGTCGAGTCCATCGCCTGCGTGCACGCGGTGCGCGACGGGATCATCGCCCCCACCATCAACCTGGAGAACCCCGACGAGGGGTTCGACCTGGACCTGGCCCCGGGCGACGCCCGCGAGCGCCCCACCCAGTACGTAATGAACAACACCTTCGGGTTCGGCGGGCACAACGTCTCGCTGATCATCGCCCGCTTCGACGACTGACCCGCGTCTGCCCGCGCAATCGCCGCGCTCACAGCGTGGCTCGCCCGCGGTCTCAGTCGCCCCGCATGCCCCCCGCCCGTGGCACGCGGGTTGCGGACATCCGTCCGGCGAGCGTGCGCGCGGGTCAAGCCCGGCGCCCCCCCGCCCGATGGAGGTGGTATGGCGTCCCAGATCGAATCATTCTCCAGCCTTGAGGTCCCGATCATCGTCCGCCTGGGCGAGCGCGAGATGCACGTGCGGGAGGTGCTCAAGCTCGTGCCCGGCTCGATCATCGAGCTGCCCAAGAACGCGGACGAGGAGCTGGACCTAATGGTCAACAACCGCCAGATCGGGAGCGGGACCGCCGTAAAGATCGGGGAGAACTTCGGGATCCGCATCAGCTATGTCGGGCCCGATATCGAGCGCGCGAGAGCCGCGACGCACGCGGTCGAGGACGAAGAGAGCGGCGAGAGCGGCGTCTCCGCCAGCGACCCGAGCATCGAGGAACTAACCAACCAGCTGATGGCGGGCTGAGCGCGGCTAGTCGTCCACGGACTGTGGACCAGCCTGCTTGGTCTGATCCAGATCCTCTCCGCCCGCGTCAACCGGCTCGACAGAGCCACCTGCGGCCTCGAAGCGTTCGTTCATCTCCTGGGCCTTGGTCGCCGCGGCCGAATCGTTCGACTCGGATGATCCGGCGGAAGTGAATCGCCACACGCCGATCGCGCCCAGCGCGACGACCACAACGCCAAGCACCGCGAGGCGGCGGGTGTTCTCAGATTTGCTCATGCCCGATCCTTGGGTGTCGCCTCGCGGAGCGCGAGTGCTGGTCAGTTGTTGAAGTCTCGCCCGTTGAGGCCGTTGCGTGTCCGCCAGAGGTACGCGGGCTGGGTGTAGTCCCAGAAGAAGCCCTCGCGCTGCCCGTAGGCCTGGCGGTTGCTCATCACGACCTCACCCGGGTTCCAGAGCCCCGAGGGGAAACCGAGCCCGGTGTAGTCGGCCTGGAAGTTGATGCTGTCCGGATCGGTGTCCGAGATCACCTCGTCGATGTTGACGGTGCGGACCGAGTTGTCGATCAGCGAGGCCTGGGGGCGTGAGCCGGGCGCGTTCCACTGGAACTTGTCCTTGCTCTGGTAGTCCTTGTTCTCGAAGAGCAGCACCTTCATGCCCGGGAAGCGGACGTCCTGGAGTTTGTTGCGTTTGAAGTAGAACCCGTTGTCGCGCCGCGCCGGGAGCACGCCCACCTCGGCGAACCTCGCAGGATCCTGCCAGAACACGGGCGGGTACCAGTACGAGGTCGGGAAGATCCAGTTGATGTTGCTCTGGGCGTTGGCGTCGTTGTTCTCCGCCAGCCAGTTCTGCAGCGCCTTGTCGCCCGGGGCGACGATGGTCTCCATGCGGGAGCTCGAGACGTCTTCCGCGTAGAGCATGTGCGCGAGCCAGTGAAACCCATAGGTCTCGGACTGCTGGGCGCCCGACTCGTAGTTCCAGCCCACGTTGCACTCACGCCCGGGCAGCCAGTTCCAGGCTCGAACGACGTTGCACCCGGACCTTGAGAACGGATTGACGAACTCGTCCTCGTTGTCGTTCCAGTAGTAGGCCTGGAGGGTGGTGTTCGAGCGGATGTTGGCGGCGCTCTTGACACGCTGCGCCTGGATCCGGGCGCTGCCCAGCGCGGGCAGAAGAATGCCGATCAGCAGCGCGATGATCGCGATGACCACCAGCAACTCGATCAGCGTGAACGCGCGACTGCCGCGTCGGCTTGCCATCAGCACACCTTTCGTCAGAGCAACGAGACCAGCGAGAAGGAACAGATTCCCCGGGTGAAGACCCTCGAACGAGAGTCTAACCCCTTGGAATCGATCCGCAACAAAGGGCGAACGGGTCCACGGATTTGGCTCGGATTGCGGGTTATGCGGGCTCATTTCCGCCCAGGATTCCCGGATCCGAGCGTCTCGTCACCGACGTTTGGCCGATATCCTTCTACCTCGCGGCCGCGAATGCCGCACATTTTCCGAACACGCTCGCAAGGACTGCGCATGCCCCGCGATATCCCCGTCGGCAACGGCGACCTGCTGATCACTTTCGACCACCTCTACCGGGTGCGCGATCTCTATTTCCCGCGTGTGGGCAAGCACAACCACACCGCCGGGCACGTCCAGCGGTTCGGCGTCTGGGCCGACGGGCAGTTCGCGTGGATCGAGGACGAGGGCTGGGAGCGTGAGCTCCGCTACAAGGCCGACACGCTGGTGACGGACGTGCGTCTGGTGCACGAGGGACTGGGCCTGGAGATCACGTGCCACGACGCGGTGGACTTCCACGAGCCCGTGTTCTTCCGCCAGATGGCCGTCCGCGACCTTCGGAACAAGACGCGCGACGTGCGCCTGTTCTTCCACACGGACCTGTCAATCAACGGCAGCTCGGTTGGCGACACCGCCAACTACGACCCGACGACGCACGCCGTGGTGATGTACAAGGACGACGCGTACTTCCTGATCAACGCGTGCGACAAGCAGAAGTGCGGGATCGACCACTGGGCGATCGGCGCCAAGCGTGTCGGGGGCGCGGAGGGCACGTGGCGCGACGCCGAGGACGGGCAGCTGGGTCGCAACGCGATCAGCCAGGGCTCGGTGGACTCGACCGTGGGCTTCAACCTGCAGGTCCCGCCCGGGGGCGAGGCGACGGTGACCTCGTGGATCGCGTGCGGGCACTCGTACGACGACGTGAAGAAGCTCAACGACCGGATCTGGACCAAGGGCGCCGACAAGATGCTGGGGCGGACCGAGGCGTACTGGCGCCTGTGGTGCCGCAAGGAGCCGGTCGACACCGCCCCCCTGCCCGAGCCCGTCCGCGACCTGTACTACCGCTCGCAGCTGATCCTGCGGACGCAGATCGACAACGGGGGCGCGATCATCGCGGCCAACGACTCGGATATCACGCACTTCGCGGGCGATCACTACTCGTACTGCTGGATGCGTGACGGGGCGTTGGTGGCGCACGCGCTGATCGCCGCGGGCCAGAGCGAGCTGTCGCGCTCGTTCTTCCGCTTCGCGTCGGACTGCATCGAGGACAACGGCTACTTCCTGCACAAGTACACCCCCGACGGGCGTCTGGCCAGCAGCTGGCACCCCTGGATGCTCGAGGGCAAGAAGATCCTGCCGATCCAGCAGGACGAGACGGCGCTGGTCCTGTGGGCGTTGCGCCGCCACTTCGAGAAGTTCCGCGACGTGGAGTTCATCAAGCCGCTGTACTCGCGCCTGATCGCGTGGCCCGCGGAGTGGATGCTCGAGTACCGCGATCATAACGGGCTGCCCCAGCCCTCGTGGGATCTGTGGGAGGAGCGCCGCGGCGTGCACCTGTTCACCTGCGCGTCCACCATCGGGGCGCTGAACGCCGCGAGCGAGTTCGCCGAGGACTTTGGCGAGCCCGAGCGAGCCGTCGCGTTCCGCGAGGGCGCCGAGCGGATGCGGGGCGCGGTGCGCCGCCACCTGTGGCACCCGGAGCGCAAGTGCTTCGCGCGGATGGCCGTCCCGCTCGAGGACGGGACCTACCGCCTGGACATGACGCGCGACAGCGCGAACTTCGCCCTCTTCGCGATCGCGGGCTTCGAGCTCGACGACCCGATGATGGAGGCCGAGATGCAGTCGATGCGCGAGCGTCTGAGCGTCAAGACCGACGTGGGCGGGTTCGCCCGCTACGAGCGCGACTACTACCACCAGGTCGAGTCGGAGAAGGTCGAGGACGTGCCGGGCAACCCGTGGGTCATCTGCACGCTGTGGCAGGCGATGTACGACATCGCCAAGGCGACGAGCGTGGACGAGCTCAAGGTGGCGCTCACGCCGCTGAACTGGGCCGTGGACCGGGCGCACGACTCGGGCGTGATGGCCGAGCAGTACCACCCGTACACGGGCGACCCGATCTCGGTGTCGCCGCTGACGTGGTCGCACTCGACGTTCGTCGTCACGTGCCTGCAGTACCTGGCCAAGCTCGAGCAGCTGACCAAGTCGCCCGCGGGGACGCAGGCGGCGATCTGAGCCTTACTTGGACGCCTCGCCCGCGAGGCGCCCCAGACCCTCCAGGTCGCGGTCCTTGAGGACCTGCGCGATCCTAGACTTGTTGAGCCCGCTCTTGGCCAACGCCTTCTCGGCGCGGGTCCAGAGCTGGTTGGTCTTCTTCTCGTTGCCCGCAGCAAGGAAGAGCTCGGTCACGATCTCGCCCAGGCGCTGGGCGACGATGGTGTCCTGGTTGTCGTAGTAGCGGTCGATGATCTTCCGCTGGGTCTTTGAGTAATCCTGTCCGCCGGCCATCGCTACCTCGTCCCCTTCAGGCGCACCCGCCCCTTGCCATTGGTGATCTTGCCCAATCGGTAGACGCGCTCGCCCAGCTTCTCGAGGCGTTTGGCGATCGAGTCAGCGAATGTCGGGCGGACAATCAGGCAGTAGCCCACGCCCATGTTGAACACCCGGTCCATCTCCTCATCGCTCACGCCCCCGTGCGCTTGCAGGAACGGGAAGATCGGGGGCACGTCCCACGTGTTCGCGTTGATGACCGCGTCCACGTGCCCGGGCAGGGCCCGCTGGAGGTTGCCCGCCAGCCCGCCCCCGGTGATGTGGGCCATGCCCGTGACCACCTTCTTGACCTTGTACGCGCGGAGCACGCGGACGATCGAGCGGGTGTAGATCCGCGTGGGCGTGAGCAGGACCTCGCCCAGGGTCTTTGCTGTCCCGTTGTCACCGCTGATCTCGGGGTAGACCGTGCGCAGGTCGAGCCCCGCGTGGTCCACGATCTTGCGCACGAGGCTGAACCCGTTGGAGTGGACGCCGGCGGACGCCAGGCCCAGGACAACATCGCCCGGCTCGACGCGCGTCGGGTCGGTGGCGCGCTTGAGCTCCACGACGCCCACGGAAAATCCCGCCAAATCGAAATCGCCCGGCTTGTACAGGTCGTTCATCTCAGCGGTCTCGCCCCCGATGAGCGCCGCGCCCGCGATCTCGCAGCCCTGCACGATGCCCTTCATCAGCTCGCCCAGCACCGCCTGGTCTACCTTGTTGACCCCGATGTAATCGAGAAACAGCAGCGGCTCAGCGGACTCGACGACCAGATCGTTGACGCACATGGCCACCAGGTCGATGCCCAGGGTGTCGTACTGCTTGAGTTCGATCCCGAGGTGGACCTTGGTGCCCACGCCGTCGGTGCACGAGACCAGGACGGGGTCCTTGTAGTTGTGCTTGAAGAGGCTCTCGTTGTAGTCGAGTCGGACAAGGCCCGCGAAGCCCCCCGGGCGGTCCAGGACGCGGGGCCCGAAGGTGCGGCGCATGCCCGCCTGGATGGAGCCGGCGAACCGGTCCCCGGCCTCGATGTCCACGCCGGACTGGGCGTAGGTCAGGCCGGCGGGTCGGTCCTTCTTGCCGCGTGCGGATTCGCCCATGGGCAGAGGATACCCGCCCCGTGCGCCGGGGCGCGGGGGGGCATAGGATGGCCCTCGCTGTTGACTATTTCTCGCAGGAGTCGCCATGCCTACGCAGCTGTTCACCTCCGAATCCGTTTCCATGGGGCACCCGGACAAGGTTGCCGACCAGATCTCCGACGCCATCCTCGACGCGATGCTCGCCCGAGACCCCCACTCCCGCGTCGCGGTTGAGACGCTCGTCTCGACGGGCATGGTCGTGATCGCCGGCGAGGTCACCACGACGGCCTACGTGGACATCCCCGACATCGTCCGCGAGACCATTCGCAAGATCGGCTACACCGACGGCGACATGCGCTTCGACGCCGAGTCCTGCGCCGTGCTCAACTCCATCGACCGCCAGTCGCCCGACATCGCCATGGGCGTGGACAAGGAGGGCGCGGGCGACCAGGGCATGATGTTCGGCTTCGCCTGCGACGAAACCCCCGACCTCATGCCCCTGCCCATCCAGCTCTCGCACCGCCTCGTCGAGCGTCAAGCCAACGTCCGGCGCGACGGGCTCATCTCGGGCCTCCGCCCCGATGCCAAGAGCCAGGTCACGGTCGAGTACAACGGCGCCCGCCCCGTGGGCGTCAACACCGTCGTCCTCTCCACCCAGCACGACAAGACCTGGAACGACCGCCAGGACGAG
>JAJDDH010000230.1 GCA_029260415.1 Phycisphaerales bacterium
CACGCTCGAGGACCTGCGCCCGGGCGCGGAGATCTCGCCCGAGGACCTGGAGGTGGACGTCCCCGATGGGTACAAGAAGATCGAACCCCGCGCCGCGGGCGGCGTGCCCAAGCGCAGCGTCCGCCCGAGCGCGGTCGACCGGGGCGAGAACGCCTCGCTGGCGAGCAGGACCCCCTCGCGTGAGAAGGCGCCCAGCTTCAGCGTGCTCGACGCCTCGGGCGCGACCGTGTCCAACGAGACGCAGGCGGGACGCGTGAGCGTGATCTACTTCTGGGGGACGTGGTGCGTGCCGTGCCGGGCGTACTCGCCGCTGATCTCGGGCCTGGCCGAGACGTTCGCGGGGCAGGACGTCGACATCCTCGCCCCGGCGGTCCGCTCCAGCGCGACAAAGGCGAAGGCCTCGGTGAGGGAGAAGGCGTACAAGCACCGCCTGCTGGTGGACGCCGACACGATGGCCCGCAGCTTCCGCGTCCGCGTTTACCCGACCATCTTCGTCATCGACGAGACCGGGGGCGTCGTCGCGACCGAAACCCCCAGCAAGGACGAGACCCCCGAGCAGCTCATCGAACGCGTCGAGCAGCTTGTCCGCGACGAGCTGACCCGCATCGGCGAGGGCTGATCCGCTCAGTCCTCGGTCGTGCCTGCCTCGCTCCCGACGCGCTCGAACGTCAGGCGGAAGGCGCCCCCGCCCTTGTCCTTGCTGAACGAGAGAATGAACGACATCCGGTCGGGCGTGCCCAGGTCGACGATCGCGCCCGCGAGCGTGTCGGCGCCCTCGACCTCGTCGAACAGGGTCCGTCCATCGACGAACCTGGTCCCCCGCATGATCAGGGGCGACTGGGCCTCGCTGTCCCACGGGGTCATCTCGCCGTCGAAGTGGCGCAGGCGGTACTCCAGCCCGCCCTCGATCTCGGTCACCGTGAGCAGCTCGAGCAGCAGCAGCTTGCCCTCAGCGTCGAAGCTGCGCAGCGCGCCGGTCATCTGCCCGTTGCTGGGGGGCAGCCAGATCTCCTCGTAGACGCGCCCCTGCGCTTCTGTCCGCCAGTGCCCGGCGATGGGCGCGAAGTCCTCGATCGTCGGCGCCCTGTGCGCGGGCGTCACCACGCCCTCGGGCGATTGCATCTCGGGCTGGGTCGGCTCGGGCTGGATCGCCGCGAGCGCGCCGCCGGCGAGCGCGAGTCCGGACAGCGTCAGCAGGATTCGTGCGGTGCGCATGGTTCGTGGCTCCGTGTGGATCAGGACTCGTCGCTGAGCGACTGGTAGAGCATGAGGGCGTTGCCGTCGGGATCGTAGAAGGTCGCCAGGCGGACCATGCCCGGGTACTCGCGGGTCTCGCCGTCGAAGCGGACGCCCTGCGATTCGAGCTGGGCCCGGGCCTCGTCGACGGACCGCACCCCGAACGTGGGCACCGGGCCCGCGCCGACCTGGGGCGACTCGACCTGCGAGAGCCCGATGTTGACGCCCGGGACCTCCGTCTTGACCTCGCCCCAGCCGATGTCGTCGATCTTGTAGAGCGTCTCGAAGCCCAGCACGCCGGTGTACCAGGCCAGGGCCTTGTCCAGGTCGCGGACCTGGGTCGCCAGGGTCAGGCCGGGCACGTAGTTGAGGGGGGAGGGCATGGGTGGCTCCTGGTGGGGTTTGGGCTTGCGGCACCAAAGTAAGTGACTATCCTTTGTGTGTCAATCCCGATTCCGGGATCGCCGTCGATCTGCAAAGGACCCCCTGTGCCCACGCTGGAAACGCTGTTTCATCACCGCTGGGGCGTGCCGACGCTGTCGCTGCTGGCCCGCGAGCGCGGGGCGCGCCTGGTGCGTCTGACCCGCGCGCTGGGGGCGAGCGCGGGGGCGTGCCGCCAGACGCTCGATGCGCTCATCGAGCTCGGGCTGGTGATCCCCAACCCGGGGTACGGGCACCCGCTGCGCCCGGAGTACATCCTGACGCGCGCGGGCGGGGCGCTGACCGGACCGGCCGAGCGGTTCGAGGCGATCGCCAGTGAGCTCGAGCACGCGGAGCTGGTCCGGCGGAAGTGGTCGATGCCCACGCTGCACGCGATCGGCGCGGGCCCGGAGCGGTTCACCGACATCCGCGGGCGCCTGGAGCGCGTGACCGACCGGACGCTCTCGGGCGCGCTGGTCGGGCTTGAGGGCGCGGGGCTGGTGACGCGGAGCGTGTACACGCAGCGCCCGGTGCGCACGCTGTACGCGCCGTCGCGTGCGGGCGAGGTGTTGCAGGCGGCGCTGCGCGAGCTGGCGAGCGCCTAGCTCGATTTGATGATGACGAACGCGACGATCACGAGCACGCAGAGCACAACCGCGATGACGCTGAGCGAGATCTTCGCCCACGAGTACGGGCGTTCGCCGATCACCTCGCCCGTGCGGGCGTTGATCAGGATCTGGAAGAGCCTGTCCTTGTAGCGGTACGCGAAGACCCAGACGGGCAGCAGCAGGTGCTTGAAGGTGATCGAGTGGTACTCGCTGTCCATCGAGGCGATGCGCTGGACGTCGCCCCCGATATCGGCGCAGATGGTCGCGCGGATCCGGGGGAGCATGAGCGTCTGGGCCTGCGCGAAGCCCGGCTCGAGCTCGACGCTGTAGCTCTCGGAGCGGAACCCCGCGAGGAACTCGTCGTTGTAGGGCGTGAGTGATTCCAGATCCCACGGCTCAAGCTTGTGCAGGCGCTGGGTCTGCACGGAGGTGCTCGCGGGCACGAGCAGGTCATTGAAAAAGTCCTGCACGCGCCCGGAGGCGGGGTACCAGCGGGTTTTCTGGACCTGGCGGGTGCGGACCTGGGGCTTGCCGTTGACCATGGTGGTGTAGGTCTCGGTCACCCAGTAGTGCTCTCCGCGTTGTCCGGTGTACCGGGTGATCGCGCCCGAGTCGAAGGTCCAGTAGGGCAGGTAGACGCCGGTGAGCTTGCCGTCGATG
>JAJDDH010000231.1 GCA_029260415.1 Phycisphaerales bacterium
ATCGAGCAGTACGAGAAGGCCTTCGACACCATGATCTCGGGCGAGGGCATCAAGGTGCTGATGAACCTGGAGTGACTCGCGTCAGGCGCCCGCCAGCATCGACACCCCGATCAGCACAATCACGCCCAGCGTGATCAGCGCGACGAGCCCTCCAATGACGATGCCCGCCCAGGCGTGGGCGGCGCCCTTGACCTCGGGCTCGCGTTTCCTCCTGCGTAACCCCTTGATCCCGAGCACCACCGCGATCGGGCCCACGACCAGCCCGAGCGGGAAGAGGATCAGCGCGACGAGGCTTCCGATCCCGACGTAGTACGCCGCGAGCGCGGGCGGGTTTTTGTAGGGGATCAGCCCGCCTGTCGCGTCGCCCGTGGTCTCGGGCGGAATGGCGCCGCGGACCGTCGGTGGCGCGTTGATAATCGGACCGATCACCGGGTGCGCGCTGGCCGGCGCACCATCGCCCCCGCCCTGGGGCACGATCATCGCGTTGGGGGCGATCCGCCCCTGGATCGCCCACTGGCGCAGCGCGTCGATCTCGACCGGGCCGTACTCAGTGCCGTCCGCCCCCTGCACTGTGTAAGTCTCGTCCATCGGCGCACGCTAACAGGCCCAGGGGCTCGACGCGATGGATTACTCGTTTCGGTATTTGACGTGGCACGCCTTGCAGGTCGCCGCGAGCGTGGTGAACGCGGCGTCCGTGTCCGTTCGGGGGGCGCCCGCGACGATGAGGCGTTCCAGCTCGCTCGCGCTCGACTGCGCCTGACGCATCCAGGCGATGAAGTCCTCGGGCTGGTGGAGGACCTCGTGGGTCTGGTTGAGCCGGCGGAGCGTGTCGGCAACCATCCCCGCCTCCGCGCCGGGCACGAGGTCCGGGTGGTCCGCGGGCGTCGTCCAGGCGGCGTCCTTGCAGAGCTTGAGGTGGTCCCACGCGCGGTCGATCAACGCCATGCCCGCGACGAATCCGCCCACGGGCGCGACCGACGGGGCAACGAGCGCCGTATCGATTTCCGACGGGCTCAGTGTCTCGCACTCGCGGACCGACGCCCACAGCCCCGGGTACGACGGGCTCGTGCCCGAGGCCTCGAGCAGCGCCGCGCCCCGGGCGTTGTCGATGCGTCCCAGCGCGATCAGCCCCACCGCGGCCGCCGCAGGCCCGCGGTGCTTGCCGTGGTGACAGTGCACGTAAACGGACCCGTCGAGGTCGCGCAGCGCTCGCGCAATCTGCGCCGTGGCGTCGTCGCCGACGCCGTCGTACCCGATGGGGACGTGGGCGTAACGCATGCCGTTGGCCTGCGCGAGTTCGATGTCGGGCCGGGCGCCGTCCACCGAGATCACGCTGCGCACGCCCATGACGCGCAGGGCTTCGAACGCGGGAGCGTCCTCGGGCGCCGAACCGGAATACACCCCGGGCACGACCTCATGAACGTTGTGCAACCCGGATTCATCTGGCGATATCGCGAGCCCGGACTCGGGCGCCGATCGGCAGGACAACGCGAGGGTCAGCATGAGCAAAGAGACAAAGCCTGCGAGGATCCTCATACGGAGATCGTACAGGCGGCCTCCACGGCTTGACTACTCATCATCGACCGAACTGACCTCACGCCACCGCACGACGCGAGCGCGAGCCTGGTCCGCCTGCGTCACGCTGAGCATCTGCGCGATGGTCGTCGATCCGATCGTCGTCGAAACGCTCGCGGGCACGACCTGCTGGCTGACCTCGTCGCCCCCGGGCCAGACGATGCGGACGGTGTACGTCGAAGACGGGGTCACCCCGCCGAAATGGGCCCACATGGGCTCGATGCCGCCGTACCCGCGGGCGACGCCGATCTCGCGCCGGGCGAGGATGGCCGAGGCGTCGCTGTTCCAGAGCTCGACGCGGGCGCCGACCACGTCCACGATCGCGTCGTTCTCGCCCTCACGGACCATGCGGACCTTGAGGTAGTTCGCGTCGTCCGTCAGATTCTCGAGCAGCACGTTCGTGTCGCCCGAGCGGGTGACGGCAATGTCCAGGTCCCCGTCGTTGTCGTAGTCCACGAAGACCGCGTCGTGCAGATCCCCCGAGATCGCGGCGCCCTTGTCCACGAGCAGGAACGTCCCGTCGCCCTGGTTCTCGTACAGCAGCAGCGGGTCGTCGTCGTCGGTGGTGATGAGCAGGTCCAGGTCGCCGTCGTTGTCGAAGTCGCCCCACGCGGCGGACCGCTGCTGGGCGGTGCTGTCAAGCCCGGCGCCGCTGGCGGCGTCGGCGAACAACGCCATCGGGACATCCTCACCCGAGACGCTGTCGTACACATCGCTCACGCCCAGGTTCCGGTGCAGGAAGCCGGCCTCGCCGTCCAGGAAGCTGGGGCTGAACACGTCCATGTCGCCGTCGTTGTCGTAATCGCCCCAGGCCGATCCGGATTTGTAGCTCCCGCCCGTGCGAATCGAGATCCCACGGTTGTTGGCGATGTACGTCCCGTCGCCACGGGACTGGAACAGCTTGCCCACGCCATAGTGATAGAGAAAGTCCGGGTACCCGTCGTTGTTGGCGTCGGCGCCCGAGGCGTACTCCCCGTTGCCGTTGAGACCGAACCCGGTGAGCCCGTCGTCGCTGTCCACCGTCGCGTCGAAGTTCACGGGGCTCTCGCCCGTGTTGATGCCGATCCAGTTGCCGTTCTCGCTGAACATGACAAGGTCGGTCCATCCGTCGGCGTTGACATCGCCGGCGGCCACGCCCTCGTTGTTGCTGGGGCCTGAGAACCCGGCGCTGCCGATGTCGCTCATCGACCCGCCCGTGTACGCGAACAAGCGTTCGTCGTTGTAGCTCGAGACGTTGACCGCCCAGAAGTCCAGGTCACCGTCGCGGTCGGCGTCCAGCAATGCCCCCTGGCGGCGCACGTTCCCGCCGGAGCCCAGCGTTTGCGCCGAGTACACGCCCGTCGCCAGGTCGAGACGGAGCAGGCGAGCGTCGAGCCCGGTGACCACGGCGTCCAGATCGCCATCGCGGTCGATGTCGCCCCAGAGCAGGCCCGAGCCCGCGTTATCTGTTGAGTCGTTGTCGATGTCAAATCCCGACAGGAAGGACACGTCCCTGAAGATTGGCAGATAAGGCTGCGCGTCCTCCTCACTCAGGACCATCACGTTATCCAAGCCGAATGACTCATCACTGAGGGAGCCTGACATATCGACCTCGAATCGGATCGCGCCCCGGTGATCGTCAGCGAGGAACGTCAGATAAACGCGCCGGTAGATCGAGTCGGCGGTGGATGAGTAACCGAGGCTCGACCCGCTCTCGCTGGGCGAGCCGGGGTACAGCTGGCTGCCCGTAACGTTGTCGAAGGAAGTACTCAGCACACTCGACCCATCGATCGACACCGAGAAATCATCCTGGTACGTGCCCGAGCCCTCGACTCCATCGATTACAAATACATCGAAGAAGAGGTAGTACGGCTCGCCAACAGCCATACCTTCGACGTACAGCGTCGAGCTATCCTGGTCGCCAAATCGTCCCAAGTACTCTGTGAACGCGGTGACCGTGC
>JAJDDH010000232.1 GCA_029260415.1 Phycisphaerales bacterium
TCCTCGACCAGCGGGATCTCGTGGCGCGCCGCGATCCGCGCGTACTCGTGCATGCAGGCCGGGTTCCCGAACGCCTCGACCGCCAGGATCGCCCTCGTGCGCGGCGTGATCGCACCCTCGATCCGGCGCGGGTCCATGTTCAGGCTCGTCGGGCAGATGTCCACGAACACGGGCGTCGCCCCGACCATCAGGATCGCGTTGCTCGACGCGATAAAGCTGAACGGCGTTGTGATCACCTCGTCGCCAGGCCCCAGCCCCAGCGCCAGCAGCACCATGTGCAGCCCCGCGGTGCCCGAGCTGACCGCCACGCCGTTGGCGCACCCCGCCCGCTCGGCAACCCGCTGCTCGAACTCCTCCTGCATGGGCCCGATCGACAGGCGCCCCGAGCGGAGCACCTGCAGCACCAGCTCCTCTTCAAGCGGTGAGATGTCCGGGCGGCTCAGTGGGATCTCGTTGGCTGACATGGGCGTCCTTCCGTGGGGGTGAGGATACCCCACCCGGCGCCGATCCCCGAGCCCCCGTCACAGCCTCGTCGCGGTCCAGCCTCAGCCCCGCCTGGAGGCCCGAACGACCTCCCGCTCGATCCGGGCCGCGACCTCGCCGATGGGCAGCCCGTCGTGGGCGCACCCGACGTCGCAGCGCTGCCCCGCCTCGATCTGGCGCTGCACGCGCTGGTGGGCGGTGATCACCGTCGAGTGGTTGGTCCGGGCCATCGTCCGGGCGATCTCCGGGTAGCTGCGCGTCGTCAGCGACCGGCTCACCTGCACGATCAGCGCCCGCGTGAGCACTACCCGCTTGTGCCGCCCGCGCCCGAGCACGTCGCCCAGCTGCACGCCCATCTCCCGGCACACCACCTCGCCGATCTGCTCCAGACGCACCGGGCGCTCGGCCCGACCCGCCCCGTCAGCGTCGCTCTGCGTCGCCAGGCGCAGGTCCAGCGCCCGGGCGACCAGCGGCGCCTCGATCAGCGCGGCACTCTGGCCCCGCCCCATCAGGCGCCACACCGCCTCGACCTGGATGATCATCCCTTCAAGGTCGCGCACGCTCGCCGACTCGCCCTCGCGGGCGCCCGCGGCCCGGTCGGCGATCATCGCCGCGGCCTGGTCGCTCAGCGCCAGACCCCGCCTGCCCGCCCGGTGGCGCACCAGACGCTCGCGTAGCTCCCGGTCGGGCGTGTCGATCCGGATGACCGGGCCCGCGACGAACCGGCTCGCCAGCGCCCGGCTGAGCTCCCGCATCTCTCGCGGGTGCGTGTCCGACGCGATCGCGACCCGCCCGCCCCCGGTCTGGACCGTCTCGATCGCCTGCAGCAGCTGGTGCTGCGTCTTGACCTTGCCCAGCACGACCTGCACGTCGTCGATGCACAGCAGACCCAGCCCCCGGAACTTCGCCTGGAAGGCGTCGATGCGCCCCTCGCGGACCCGAGCGATGTACTCGTTGAGGAAGGTTTCGCCCGTGAGGTACCGAACCTTGACGCCGGGCGACTGCTCACGCAGACGCGCCGTCACGCCCCGCAGCAGGTGCGTCTTGCCCAGCCCGCACGGCGAGTGGAGGAACACCACCCGCAGCGGCGAGGCGGGGTCGCACAGCTGCACGCAGGCGCTGTGCGCCACCCGGTTGGCCTCGCCCACGACAAAGTCGTCCAGGCGCTGGCCCTCGCTGACGGGCCTCGGGGCTCGCGCCGGGGCGCGGGACCGCGCCGGGGCGGGCGCCTCACGCGCCGCCGGCTGCTCCGGGGCGATGCGCTGATCCACGCGGCAGCGGACCGCGCCCTCGCCCTCGCCGCCCAGCTCCTCGCGCAGGGCGCGCCGGAGGCTGTCGCCGTAGCGCCGGTCGATCAGGCTCGCGGTAAACCGGTCGGGCACGCGGACGTCCAGGCGTTCGCCCTCGAGCTCGAGGCGTTCGCCCCCGCCCAGGTACCGCCCGTAGCCCTCGTCGCCCAGCTCGCTGGCCAGGCGGTGCTTGAGGCGTTCCAGGGTTGCATCCGGGCCCCGGGCGTCCCGCCCGCTGTCGCTGCCCCTGCCTGTGCGCCGTGAAGTGTCATGTCCGCCCGTTCTGCTGTTGCTGCCGTGCACCGTTCCACCCGCCTGGGTCCCAATCCATGGGTCCCGCTCAGCCCGCCGGTCCGGGCGGGACGCCGCATCCGTGGCGCCCGCGACCGAGCGCACGGATTCCCCCCGTGCGCTCGGCGCCCGTCCGACAAGCATATCCTGGAGAGGGTCGAATCCTTCGCCATACGAACGGATCACCCCGTTGCGGGGTGAGCGCACGAATCACTCTCCGCCGTCGTCGTGACGGCGTCCGGGCGGTGTTTCGCCAGATGTCGTGTTTCTCGCCCGACCGGCCTGGTCAGAGCGTGAAATCGAGTGATGTGTGCTGTCCGTTCGCCGGTCGCGTCCATGACCAATCGAGGGGGGAATCTAGGTCGCCGTGATTCATTTCGCAACGCCCAACGGGGAGCGGAATCGACTATTCACACGCTCAACGTCGCGTGTGCAACGACTTACGAGCTTGAGAAAAAGTCATGCACGAGAATGCTCAGAACGCGTGAATGTTGTGAACAAGATTGTTGATAAACGCGCCGTTCCACACGCCGTTCACAACGTCCCCAGCGATCATGTCCGCGTCTTGCGTGACGCCCCGATGGGGTGTACGTACGCGACGCGCGACGTGAACTCGCGGAACCCCAGACGCTCGTACAACGCCAGCGCCGGCGTGTTTCTCCGGTCCACGGCGCACGTGACCGTGCCCAGGCTCTCGCGTCCGGCCGAGCGCATCGCGCGCTCCAGCAGCAGGCGCCCGAGTCCACGACCGCGCAGCCTGGTGGATAACCCGAGGTACACCAGCTCGAGCGCGTCCTGGTCCGGGCAGGCGCTCATCAGCACGCAGCCCTCCGGGCGACCATCGATCTCCGCGACCCACCAGTGCGTCGGGTCGAACTCGCCCGTCGATCGGTGCGACGTGAGCACGTCCTCCGTCTCACGCAGCCCGCACAGCTCCGGGCAGTCCAGCGTGTCCTCGTAGGAGCGGTCGAGCGCCTCGATCAGGGCCCGGGTGTTGCCCGGGTCCGCCAGATCGCCCGCGCGCCGGACGCTCACGCCCTCGGGCCACTGCAGCGCCCCGGGGTCCAGCAGCCCGACCTGCTCGGGACGGGACCGCCTGAGGTACGCAAGGTCGCCCACGTGGATCATCGAGGCCCGTTTGGACGCCAGGATCGACCAGCGCTGCCCGGGTTCGGGCAATGATTGGGCGACGCTGATCCCGAGCTCGGGCCTGGCGGCCAGCCCCTCGAACGCCGCCTCGAGCACCAACACCCGCTCGCGGAGCTGGTCCTCTGAAGAGCCCAGCAGGCGTTCGTGCCCGGGCTCAGAGAGGAACAGCATCGCGGTTTTCCCGCTCCCGGGGACCGCCAGACAGACCTGCCCGACCCAGTCCCGCCCCCGGTCCGGGTCGGTCGTGCCCCACATCAGGCTGGGATCGATCCCCACCTGCGGGGCGCTCTCGAGCAGCGATCGGGCGGCCTTGCGACGCGCCGGGCCCCGGACGCTCACCAGCCGCTCGGCCGCGGCCAGGCGGAGGGCGGTCGGGACCTGCTCGACTCGGGGTGTGGTCTGTGCCATGGCGATCTGTCTGGTGTTCCGGGGGAGAACCGATCCTCGCCGTGCCCGTATCGGATTGACGCGTCCCCGGTCCCCTCTAGACTATCCGTCCCGGGACGCCCGGCGCCGATCCCCATTCGGCATGACCCCAACTGACGACGCGAGAGGATCGATATGACTCGGTCGAGGACCCCCTGGACACGCCCGCTGCGGGCACTGGCAATCTCGGTTGTGGCGCTCGGAGCCACCCTGGTCGCCCCCGGCGCGGCGCCCGAGCCCGCGCCCATCCCCACCGCGTGGGAGTTCGAGTTCGACGCGGGCCCGCTCCGCCTGGCCTACGTCGACGTCCCGGGTGTGGGCTCTCGTCCCTACTTCTACCTCACGTACACCGTGACCAACTACTGGAGCGCGGACCTGCTCTACGCCCCGGACTTCTACCTGAAGACCGACGAGGGCGAGATCCTCCGCTCGGGCGAGAACATCCCGCCCGTGGTGACCGCCGAGATGCTCGACCGCCTGGGCAACCCGCTCATCAGCGACCAGATCTCGATCCTGGGCAACGTGCTCGAGGGGCCCGAGAACGCCCGATCGGGCGTGGTCATCTGGCCCGCGACGGACCTGGACGTGGACGAGATCATGGTCTTCGCCGCGAACCTCTCGGGCGAGAGCACGGTCTACTGGACCAAGGACCGGGAGAGCGGGCAGCGCCGGCGCTCGGTCCTCCGCAAGACCCTGATGCTCCGCTACGAGACCCCGGGCGACCTGGCAAACCGGGGCGGGGAGCCGCTGGAGCTGGTCGATACCGTCTGGGTGATGCGCTAGGCGACCCAGAACCACCGGGCGGGCTCTGGATTGTGGGGGCCCCTCAGGCCTACCCTTCTCCCTGCCGAGAATAGATACTTCCCCGGGGCCTGAATCCCCGGTCTTTGGAGCGACGCGATGGCGCACAAAAAGGGACAGGGCTCGACCAAGAACGGGCGCGACTCGAACCCGCAGTACCGCGGGATCAAGCTCTACGGCGGTGAGTGGGCCCAGCCGGGCGCGATCATCGTCCGTCAGTGCGGCACCAAGTTCCAGCCCGGGTTCCAGGTCCGGCGCGCCAAGGACGACACGCTCTTCAGCGTGGGCGAGGGACGCGTGGTCTACCAGGGTCGCAAGATCCACGTCGATCCCCCGGAGAGCGACGCGCTGCGTCCGGTGCAGCTGCGCCGCATCCGCGCCGCCGCCAAGGCCAACTGACACACACAGATTGATTCTGACCCAGGACCGCCCGCGATCTTCGCGGGCGGTTTCTTTCTGCCCGCGTCCGATAGATCACGGAAGTCGATCGCCGCGCTTTGTGGGCGACCGCGGCGCAGGTAGGTTGGGTGGACCCACACCGCCGGAGATCCGCGAATGCGCCGCTGCACAGCTGTTCTGTTCCCATCGATCGCGATCGCTCTGCTCGCGTCGCCCGCGCTGAGCGCCATCGCGGGCTATACCGAAGACTTCAACAACGGGCTCGGCGGCTGGGGCGGTGGCGCAACGCTCGATGTCATCACCACCGGGGGCGTGGGCGGCGCGGGCGACGGGTACCTGCTCGTCTCCAACGAGAACCCCGCCCAGCTCGCGACCCGCAACAACTCGGCGCCGTACACGGGCGACCTGATCGCCGACGGCATCACAAGCATCTCGTTCTGGCTCAACGATCTGGGCGGGAGCGACACGCTCCGCCTGCACGTCGCGATCGGCAACCCGGGCAACTTCTGGCTCACCACAGCCGAGTTCTCGCCCGGCGTTGGCGACTGGACGCAGTACGACGTGGACCTGACCGACGCGGGCGCATGGGTCCAACAGCAGGGCAGCGGCACGTTCGAGGACGCCCTGCGAACCACCGACCGCATCCAGTTCCGCAACAACCCGCTTCCCGGGGATATGGAACCGATGGACCTGATCGCGGACTTTGCGCTCGACCGCATCACGCTCGTCCCGGCGCCGGGTGGGCTGGCAACGCTGATGATGCTCGGGGCGGTCGCGCAGCGCCGGAGGCGGTAGGGGCCTCAGTCCGCGTCGATCGCGTTGCGGATCGCCGCGACGCGCTCGAGCACGCCCCCGATCTCGCTCAGCGGGAGTTGCGTCGCCCCATCCGAGAACGCCTCGCTCGGGTTCGGGTGGGCCTCGATAAACAGCGCGTGCACGCCCGCGGCCGTCGCGGCTCGCGCGAGCATCGGCGCGCGCTCGGGCCTCCCGCCCGTCTGCTGGCCCGAGCCGGGCAGCTGGGTCGAGTGGGTGACGTCGAAGCACACCGGGGGCGGGCCCAGGTCGGTAAAGCCCGAGCAGTCGAGCTCCATCAGATCACCCAGCCCGATGAAGTCGTTGACCAGGCGGTGGTAGCCAAAGAACGTGCCCCGCTCCATGAGCAGGACGTTGTGGGCGCCCCCCTCGCCCAGCTTGCGGACCGGGCCGCCCATCTCCTGGGGCGAGAGGAACTGGCCCTTCTTGATGCTCACGGCACGCCCGTGCTCGCTTGCCGCCTGGGCAGCCGCGAGGAGCAGGTCCGTCTGGCGGCACAAAAAAGCCGGAATCTGCAGCATGTCCACGACCCGCGCGGCGCTCTCGCACTGCTCGGGCGCGTGCACGTCGGTCGTCACGGGCACGCCCAGCTCGTCGCGGACCCGGGCCAGGGCGTCCAGCCCGCTCTCGAGCCCCGGGCCCCGGGGCGAGGCGATGCTGGTCCGGTTGGCCTTGTCGAACGAGGCCTTGAAGATGAACGACAGGCCCAGGCCCTCGCAGGCGTCCCTGACCACCCGCCCGACCTCGAGCGCCATCTCGGGCGATTCGAGCGTGCAGGGGCCCGCGATGATCGCCAGCGGTCGCCCGGAGCCGATCGTGATGTCCGCAACGCTGCAGGTTCGCCTCATGGACCAAC
>JAJDDH010000233.1 GCA_029260415.1 Phycisphaerales bacterium
GAAGCGTCGGCGTCGCCGCAGGCGCCCCCCGGGGCAGGGACCGGATCAGGGATCGGGCGGTGGGTCGGGCGGCGCGCCCGGCGGTGAACCATCCTGACGACCCGACGCGCGTGCCCGCCCCGTCGCGCACCGCGGACGCTAAGGTTGCCCCATGCCCACCACCGCCGCGCCCCCGTCGCCCGCCGTCTCGGTCAAAGAGACGCTCACCTCGGTCATGATCGCCTTCATCATGGCGTTCGTCTTCCGGGGGTTCGTGATCGAGGGGTTCCTGATCCCGACGGGCTCGATGGCGCCCACGCTGCTGGGCAAGCACATGCGCTTCGTCGGGCCTGACACGGGCGCCGACTTCGCGGTCGGGCCCTGGGACTACGCCGACGCGCCGTACAACCAGGTCCCGCTCTCCATCCAGGGCACGAGCGGGTTCGGCGCGATCAACGTCGCGGACCCGGTGACCGACATCCGGTTCCAGGAATCCGATGTCCCGCTGAGCGCCGGCGACCGCGTGTTCGTCCTGAAGTACCTCATGGGCCTGTTCGAGCCGGCGCGGTGGGACGTGATCGTCTTCAAGAACCCGGGCACGCAGGAGAACTACATCAAGCGTCTCATCGGGCTGCCCAACGAGCAGATCGCGCTGGTCGCGGGCGACGTCTTCGCCAGGCCCGCCGTCCCGGCGGACGGGTCCGAGCGCGGCATCGAGGCCTGGGAGGACGACGCCTGGCGCATCCAGCGCAAGCCCGAACGCGTGCAGCGCGCCATGTTCCAGAGCCTCTTCGACTCGCTCTACACCCCCCCCTCGGCCAGCTCGCTGGGCTCGACCTACCGCTCCCCCTGGCGCGCCGAGGGCGACTGGCAAGGCGTCGACACCGAGATCACCTACCACCAGCAATCCGCTCAGCCCTGCACGCTCACGTGGAGGCACACGGAGCGCCCCATCGACGACGCGGTCACCTACAACCAGCGCCGGGGCGCGCCGCTCGAGAGCTTCCCGGTCGCGGACGTCGCCGCGGGGCTCGGAATCGAGCCCGACGCGGACGGCGCGACCGCCACGGCGCTGCTCGAGGCCCTCGGGCACGAGTTCCGCGCCCGGATCAGCCAGAGCGAGATCGTCCTCTCCATGCGCCTCGTGCCCACCGAGGGCGAGCCCGACGGCGCGTGGACCGAGCTGGTCCGCACCGCCGCGCCCCGGCGCACGCTCCAGCCCGGGCGCGTCACCCGCATCGAGTTCTGGCACACCGACCAGGCGCTGTCGGTCTACATCGACGGCGCGCTCGCCGCGGGCGGACGCGAGGACGGCGCCTACCCGCTCACCCCCGCCCGGCGCATCGCCGCGGCGACCGGGCGCACGCTCGAGAGCCTCATGGCCCAGCGCCCCTCCATCACCAGCTCGATCCTGGGCGACACGAGCGTATACCGCCCGACCAAGCTGCAATGGTCGTTCGAGGGCTCCGCCTTCACACTCCAGCGCGTCACGCTCAAGCGTGACATCTACTACCAGCACAACACACGCCAGGCCACGCGGGGCGCCCACCCGAACTACCCCGTCGTGCTCAACGACGACCAGTTCTTCATGTGCGGCGACAACTCGCCCGCGAGCCTCGACTCACGCCTCTGGTCCATCGGGCGCGGCTCGGCCAACCCCTGGGGCACCGGGCCCGACCCCTGGATCAGCGACCAGGTGGACAGCACCGTGGGGGTCGTGCACCGCGACCTGCTCATCGGCAAGGCCTTCGTCGTATACTTCCCCGCCCCGCTCAAGGACACCGCCCTGCCCATCCCCGATGTCGGGCGCGTCCGCTGGATCTGGTAACCGCTCAGCCGCCGCTGGGCGGCGAGCCCAAGCGCAGATCATCGAACCACACCCGCGCCCGCGCGGGCGGGTCACCCGGGCGTCGGTCGTCGTACCGCACCTCGAAGAACACCCGCAGCGAGGCGTCCTCGCCGGGCACAAGCCCCCACTTGTCCTCGAACAGCGACGCCAGCCCGAACTCAAAGAACACCCACGCCCCCTGCACGGGCTCGGGCGGGCCGCCGATGGCGAACCGCCTGTTCTTGAGGGTGGGCAGCGGGTTGCTCGTCACGCCCGCGAGTGTGCGGGCGACCTGGTAGTTGGTCATGCCCTCGGGGGTCTCGCCTCCGTACGCAATCACGACGACCTGCAGGTACTGCTTCTCCGCGCCCCGCTCCCAGCCCTCGACGAAGTACCACCCGCTCAGCCGCTCCGGGCAGGCGACGCCCGAGATCTCCTGCACCACGCCCAGCACGCGGGCGCGCTCGGTTAAACCGTCCGAGTCCAGCGTGAGCAGCGCCGAGCGCTCGCCAGTATGCGCGCGCTGCTCAGAGATCCCCATCGCCCCCCACTGCTTCGGGTTGCGCTCGTGGAAATCGAACCAGGCGGTGCTGGTTTCGTCCTCGAACGACGGGTTCCGGAGCAGGTTCAGGCTCGGCGCGCTGGCGTCGGCGGGCGCCGCAGGGCGCGCGTCGCACCCGGTGATCAACCCCAGCATCAGCATGGCCAGCCCGCCCCGTCGCATCGTCCCAGTCTACCCCTCCGCGGGCCAGTGACCCGCCCCGCCCTCGCCCTGGCCCAGCGACGCGCCCAGGCCCAGCACGATCCGGTTGGCGTACGCGAAATACGCCGCGGCCTGGCACACGTCCAGAATCTCGCGGTCCGTCAGCCCCTCGTCGCGCAGCGCCTCAGCGTCGCCCCGCGCCATCGACGCCGGGTCGCGGGTGAGCTTCTGGCTGTAGCGCACCATCGCCCGCTCGCGAGCGCTCAGCCCGGACACGTCCCCGGCTTTGAGCGCCCCCGCGATCTCGCGTCGGTCCTCGGGCAACAGGCGTTCCAGGCCCGCGGCGTGGTGCTCGAGGCAGTACGCGCACCCGTTGGCCCGGCTCACGGCCACCCCCACCATCTCCCGCTCGGCCCGCGAGACCGGGCTGGGGCGGTGCATCGACTGGGTATACAGCGCACAGTGCGCCGCGAGCGAGGGCGGGTTGAGCGAGTGCACCTTCAGGACGTTGTCCACGCTCCCGTCCCCGTTGCCGAAGCGCCGGTACAGCTCGCCCAGCTCGCCGCTCGCCTCGGACTCTGGAACAGTCTCGATGTAGCTCATGCGAACACGATACCCTCGCGGCGGGTACGTCCCGCACGGGGAGCCGCATGAGCAACGTGGACGAGCAGCGCGACGACAGGGCCCTGGGCGACTGGCTCAGCCATCACGACGAGGCCTGCCCGGTCTGCTCGTACTCGCTGAGCAAGATCACGGCGCCCGCCTGCCCGGAGTGCGGCAGCACCCTCCGCCTGGGCGTGCGCTCGCCCAACGCGATCGCCGGGCCCTGGGCGCTGGCGTTGATCTCGTTCTCGCTCGCGCTCGGTTTCGACGCCGTGGTGAGCCTGATCCTGCTCGCGCCGCTGATCATGACCGCGGGCGAGGACCCCGAGGCGATCATCATCTGGTTGGTCATGATCACGCTGGGCGTGATCTCGGGGCTGGGCGTCGCCTGGCTGCTGTCGCGACGGCGGGTCTGGATGCGGATGCGCCCGCCGACCCAGTGGCGGGTCGCGACGAGTCTCTTCGTGGGGGTGGGCCTGCTCCACCTGCTCGCTGGCGGGCTGCTTCTTGTCGCGCTCAACATCTGACGCGCCGCACGATCAGCCCAGCAGCGCCACCGCCGCGCGACCCACGAACACCGGGCTCATCGGGTTCACGCTGAACTCCGCGACGTCATCGGGCAAGCCCGGCACGTCTCGCGGCGTCAGCTCGCTGCGCCGGTCCAGGTCGCGCAGCTGCACGCGGTTCTCGCCGTGGACGATCGCGGCCAGCTTGGCGAGCTGGCGCTCCGCGTCGCCCAGCAGCTTTTTGAGGTTGCGTGTGGACTTGGACGTCTGCCTGGCGTGCATGGGGCGGACGCCTCCCGAGGCGCCCTCGTACCGCCGCGCGTCCCAGGGCCTGGCCCCGTCGTCGAGCGCCCGGCGCGAGACCACGCCGCGGCGCCGGTCCGCGACCAGGCGGCGCGACATCGCGTCCGTCGCCTCGTCGTCGGCGCTGATGACAAACACCTCGGGCCTGCGGCTGGCGCCCGGGGCGCTGACCGCGTCGAGCAGGTCTTTCCCCTCGGGCATCAGGCCCTTGTCCTCGAGCAGCAGCCCGAGCACGACGTCGCCCATCGCGAAGCCCACGGCGGGGGTCGGGGGCCCGCCCAGCAGGGCGATGAGGCTGTCGTACCGCCCGCCCCCGGCAACCGCCCGCTCGCCATCGGCGATCGCCTCGAACACGGTCC
>JAJDDH010000234.1 GCA_029260415.1 Phycisphaerales bacterium
CCCGAACCTCGGCGGCGCGGAACGCCGGCTCGCCCATTTCAGTCAGCGCCTGGGCGCAGGATTCGGTCCCGAGCAGGCGCGCGGTGCGGTCGTCGAGATCAACGTGCGCAGCACCGAGTCGCTCGGCGAGCAAACGCCCGAGCGTGGACTTGCCCGAGCCGCGGAGGCCCGCGAGCAGGATGTGGTGTTCGAGCGTCACGGAGCGACCTCGATACCCAGCGGCGCGACGCTCACGCTCGGCTCGCTGATCGTGCCGGTGACGCGGTAGGTGACGAGCTGGTCGGTGAGCTTGCCGATGAGCTTGCCCGCCTGGCCCAGCATGCCCTGGAGTTTCTCGAGCGGGCCCGCGTTGACGCGCAGGTCCAGCGATTGATCGAACCCGACGAGCCCCTCGCCGCGCGCGAGCATGGTTGGGGTCTCGATCCGGCTCGCGGTGATCCTGGCGCCCGCGGGCTCGAGGTCGAACTCGATGTCGGCCTTGTGCGTGCGCTGCCCTGGCTCGGTGAGGCTGCCAACCTCGGCAGCCTTGGCCACGTCGATGAGCCCGGGCGTGCGCACCAGGACGCCCTTGCGCACCTTCAGCGTCCCGGCGCCCGCGAGCTGGCTGGTGTCGCGGAGTGAGGTGGTCGCGTTGACGTTTCCGCTGAGCAGGCCCGCGAGGCTCGGGTCCTGTCCGTCGGGGGTGGTGGCGCGGAGGAGGCGTTCCAGGTCCACGTCGGTAACGGAGAGGCTGAGCTGCGCCGGGCGGGCCTGCTGGCTCGGGTGGGCGCTGCCCGTTGCGCTCAGCGAGCCGCCCAGCAGCGAGGCGTCCAGGCGAGAGAGCGTCAGTGCGCCGCCCCCGAGCGCGACGCTGGCGTCGAACCGGTCCACGGGCAGGCGGAACTCGCTCGAAGCGAAGGAGGCGTTGGTCATGGTCAGCGTGCCGCTGGCCTGTCCCGCGTACGGGTCGCGGAGGGGGATCGAGCCCGAGAAGGTCGCGTCCGCGTCGCCGCGGACGTCGTGCTCGCGCAGCACATCGCCCAGCGCGGGCGGGAGCGAAGAGACGGTCTCGGGCGAGAGGTTGATCTTCATGTTCGCGGCGCGGGTCCACAGGGTGAGGGTGTCGATGTTGAACCGCCCATCGACGTCGAGCTCCAGCCCCGGGCTGCGCCCGGAGTTGAAGGCCAGCTCGTACCAGCCCTCTCCGCCGGGCGCGTCCGCCGAGGTGTCGGTCGCGGGGACGATGTCCATCGCCAGGTGGAAGCCTGGGAGCGTGAGGCTCTCAGCGCCGGACCCGTCGTCGTACTCCAGTTCGAGATCCGTGATCTTGACGTGCTCGAGCACGAGCACATTGGACAGGCGCAGGTTCTCGGGGACCGCCTCACGCTGGGCCGCGGCATCGGACACGAGCGGCGACCGCTTGACGAACGGCAGCATCCCCCGGATCGAGCCCGTCTCCGGGTCCACGCTCAGGTTCACGCGACCGCCCTCGATCTCGACGCGCGAGATCTTCAGGGGCTTGCCCCGCTCCGGGATCTCGGCGAGGGTCACAACGAGGGTGTCAACGTCGATGACCCGGTCGCCCGCGGGCGAGGTGAGCGTGACCCCGCCCAGGCGGACCGTGCCCGGCGACTCGTAGTCGATGGTCTCGAAGGCGATCTGCGGGACGAGGTGGGTATTGACGACACCGACGATCTGCGAGCCGATGTAGTCGCGCAGGTCGCTCGCGGCGCCGGTGATCCGCGAGAGCGGGCCGGATCCGTCGCGCGGTGCGAGCACCACGGCCGTGAGGACGCCTCCGGCGAGCACGAACGACCCCAGCGCGATGAGGATTCCTGTGCGGCGCTTCATGCCATGAGGCTACCCGCGCCCCGGGCGGGCGTGGAGGCGGGGGCGTGAAAGTGGCGTTGGGCGGGTCCCGCCGGCGTCAGTCGCCCTTGACGCGGGACATGTACGACCCGTCGGCGGTCGAGACGCGGACCTTCTCGCCGATCTCGATGAACGGGGGCACGCGGGTCTTCAGGCCCGTGTCGCAGGTCGCGTCCTTGAGCTGGTTGGTCGCGGTCGCGCCCTTGACGTTGGGGGGCGTGTCGGTGATCGTCACGTCCACGGCCGCGGGCAGCTCGATCACCACGGGCTTCTCCTCGTGGAAGAGAACCGTGCAGCTGGTGTTGGGGGCGAGGTAGAGCAGGCTGTCGCCCAGGATGTCAGCGCCGATCTCGGTCTGGTCGAAGTCCTCGAGGTCCATGAAGGTGCCCGAGCCCGAGCCGTCGTCGAAGAGGAACTCCATGTCGCGCCGGTCGAGGGTGGCGCCGTCGACCGAGTCGGAGGAGTTGAACCGCTTCTCGCTGGTGCCCGTGCCGTCGATGGCGCGGAACTTGGCCTGGATGTAGGCGGGGCCCTTGCCGGGCTTGACGTGGTCGGTCTTGATGACGACGTACAGCTTGCCGTTGAGGGTGACGGCGACGCCCGGACGCAGATCGTTGGCCTTCATGGTTGCTACTCGCTGAGAACCCCGGGGCGGGGCAATTCGTGTGGGTCACCCCCCGCCGGGCGGGGCGTCGATGGTAGGCTGATGGCTCCGGGCGGGCCCGAATCCGCCCAGGACGGAGGGATTCGAGATGACGATGGATCGGCGGGACTTTCTCGGTGGAATGGTCGCTGCGGGCGGGCTGCTGGCGTTGGGATCGGACCGGCTCTTCGCGGCGGTCGCGCCGGGCGCCCCCGCTGGGACGCTGCTGAACTGGGACGACGCGGGGACCGGCGCCTACGCCATGGTTGATCGCTCCACCGGGGGCAACACCCTCGTTCTTATCAGCGACGGGCATGCGCTGGTGATCGACACCAAGAGCCCGCTGCACGGCGCCGCGATCCGGGGCGATACCGAGGTTCTGGGCGGCAGCGCCAGCGTTACGCTGCTCAACACCCATCACCACGGCGACCACACCGGGGGCAACGCGTCGTTCGCGGACGTCCCGTCGTATGCGCACACCAACGCCAAGCCCCGGATTGAGGCGCAGCTCGAGCGGTACAGGCGGGGGGGCGCGAGCGCGGACGGGAGCGGGACACCGCTCGAGAATCTGGCGCCGATGGTCAGGCGGGCGTCCTCGGCCTGGACCGCGGGCCTGTTCACGCCCGAGCACCTCATCGGGGACGAGGGGACCGAGCTGACCATCGGCAAGCGCCGCGTGGAGATCAGCCACTTTGGCGCGGGACACACGGACAACGACCTGGTCGCGATGATCCCCTCGCTCAACCTGATGCACACGGGCGACCTGGTCTTCAGCGGGCTGCACTCGTTCTACGACCCGAACGGCGGCTACTCGGCCAGGGGCTGGATCGAGTCGCTCGAGCAGACGCTGGCGCTGTGCGACAGCGAGACGGTCGTCATCCCCGGGCACGGCGAGGTCGGGGACCGCTCGATCATCCAGGCGGAGATCCGATACCACTCGAAGCTCATCGAGGCGGTGCAGGCGGAGATCGACAAGGGGACCAGCAAGGAGAACGCCCAGGAGATGTCCTGGGCGTTCATGGAGGGGCTGGAGTTTGAGTCGATCCGCGCCAGGGCGATCGGGGCGGTGTACGACGAGCTGAGCGGGGGCTGATCAGCGTCGACGGCGTCTTCCCAGCGTGGCGCTGCCCGCCAGCGCGAGCAGGGTCGCGGCGCCGGGCGTGGGGATGACCACGAAGGACACGTCGTCGAGGCCGCCCGAGCCGGCGAACTCGAAGAAGACGGTTGAGACGCGCAGGGCGTCGAACCCGTCGTCCTCCATCGCGGTGGCGCTGGCCCCGCCCTCGCCGAGCTGCGCCGAGAGCGAGGTCAGATCGAGTGTGTCGAAGCCGTCGGGGCCCTGGGCGTTGATGTCGTTGGACCAGCTCGACGGGACGCTGTACAGACGGACGCGTCCCTCGATGTCGACCATGGTGACGAGGATCTCGTTGTTGCCGTCCACGTCGAGCAGGCGGACCGAGCGCATCTCGACGGGGTTGATGAAGTCGAAGACGAAGGTGCCGCCGTGGAGCGCGTCGTTGGGCGAGTCGAAGATCCCCGGGCTGGTCTGCGTGGGGGCGTCGGGGCTCTGCAGGATGAGCACGTTGCCGAGCCCGACGAGCAGGTCCGGGTCCTGGCTCCCGACGTTGGGCCCGCCGATCGTTGTGTCAAAGATCGCGGCCCCGAGGTTGTTGATCCCGAACGCGTTGATGTTGACCAGGTTCCCGAACGAGGTCGGGCTGGAGATCGCCTGCCCGTTGACGAGCGGGGTGAGGAAATCATCCTCGGTGTCGAACGTCAGTGTCGTGACAGCGCCACCCATTGAGAGTGAGCATGCCGCCGCCAGGACCCCTGTGGCGAGAGCGAACCGTTCCATAGTTCCAACCTCCGACCGGTCTCCATGTGCCCGCCTACATGGGCGGAGCGGTCCTCGACGGAAGGACCATGGAGCGCTTGGCCTGATCTGTCGTGCGGAATGTGCGGTCTGAAAGGGTTGCCTGCCAACGACTTACGTGATCAGTCCGGGCTTTTGCTGGACACGCGATTCTCGGCGCTCCGCGTCCGGTTTTTATTGGGCCGCCCGACTGGCAATACCCTGGGGGCGGGCACGGTTCGCCCCTGAGCCAGCGCCGCTGCTGGCCCGGCACGCCCGAGAACCAGGAGAGACCGCCATGGACCGAGACTTCGTGACCCGCCTGTTCGCCATGTCGCTGGACCAGGCCAGGACGCTGGCCGAGCCGATCGCCTGCGAGGAGTGCGCGCAGATGGCCGGGGGCAAGAACGCGGCCTGGCTGCTGGGGCACCTGATCGTCGGGGCGGACTTCGCGTCCCAGCTCTGCGGCAGCCCCCGGGGCGACGGCGCGATGGACGAGCGGTTCACCCCGGGCTCAACACCCGTGGGCGAGCGGTCCAGCTACCCGACCAAGTCGGAGTTGATGCGGGATCTGGTCGAGGCGCACGCCCACGCGAGCAAGGCGTTCCAGAACGTCTCCGATGACGTGCTCAACCAGCCCTTCCCGATGGAGGATTATCGCTCGTTCTTCCCGAGGGTGGGTGACGGCGTGGTGTACCTGTTGGCGCACCACGAGCCGTACCACAACGGGCAGCTGCAGCAGTGGTCGCTGGCGACGGGGCACGCGCCGGTCAAGGCGCACGGCTGATCAGGAGCCGGTTGCGCCCACGGTCAGCTCCGCCGTGCCCTTGACCTCGATCGCCTGCTCATGGTGGAGGCGTTTGGCCCGGTGCTGCGACCAGTCGCTGACGCGCCGGTCGGGCGAGGCGTCGTCGCTGTGCAGGCGGATGACGTCGTAGGTGTTGTTGCGCTGCGCCGGGGTGAAGCCCGCGTCGCGGATGAGCCTGCACAGGACGGCTTCGTCGAGGCAGTAGGTCGTGCCGGCGGAGGAGACGACGTTCTCCTCCATCATAACGCTGCCCATGTCGTTGGCGCCGAACTGGAGGGCGACCTGCCCGATGTGCGGGCCCATGGTGACCCAGCTCGAGCCGATGGAGTAGATGTTGTCCAGGAAGAGGCGGCTCAGGGCCTGGGTTCGCAAGTACTGCGTCGCCCCGGCGCGGCGCAGGCGGCGCCCGAACTCCGGGTGCTGGTCCTTGGTCCCGGAGGCGTCGAGCCTGGCGATGGCGTCGCCCGGGAAGGTGTCGCCGTGGGCCTCGCTGTCGCCCGGCGCGGGCCATTCCTTGAGGCGCCCGAGCGGGGTGTTCTCGGGCTGGAAGGGCCAGGAGATGAACGCGGTGTAGTGCCCGCCTGTGGAGGTGTCCTTGACGCTGGGGTCGCCCGCGATGTCGGTGGGGGGGATGCCGCCCCCGAACTCGCGCAGGGCTCGGTCCTGCCATTGGCGGACGAGGCCCAAGTGGTGCACGCGGTCGGCCAGGCCCTCGATGTGCCCGAACATCATCGTCGCGCTGGTGTACATGCCCAGGCTGTGCGCGACGTACATGACCGTCAGCCACGCCTGGGCGTCGCACTTGCCCATGCCGATCTTACTGCGCACGGCCGGCGCGAAGATCTCGCCTCCCCCGCCCGGGATCGAGTGCAGCCCCGCTTCCTTGAGGCGCACCATCACCCACCGGCATTTTTCCTCGAGGTCCTTGCCCGGGGGGTTGAAGAAGTGCACGAACTCGATGAACTCGGGCGGGCTGAACGCGTGCACGTGGATGTGCGGGTAGCGCTCGCGGATCTGGTTGAGCAGCTCGATGTACCAGTCCAGCGGCAGCTCAGGGTTCATCCCGCCCTGCATGAGGATCTGCGTACCCCCGATGGCGGAGAGCTGCTCGATCTTCTCGAATAGCTGCTCGTACTCGAGCGTGTAGGCGTCGGGCGCCTCGGCGGTGCGGTAGAACGCGCAGAACGTGCAGCGGGCGGTGCACACGTTGGTGTAGTTGATGTTGCGGTCGATGACATACGTGCGGACCGAATCCCCCTGCACCTGGCGGCACCGGGCGTCGGCGGCGCGTCCGAGCGCGTGGATCGGGGCGTTGGTGAGCAGCTCCAACGCCTGCTCGGGCGCCAGGCGGGCCTCGCCGCGTGCGATCGCGGCCAGAAGACCCGCGTCGCTCGCGTCATGCTGCGGGAACTCTGGTGGTGGGGCGTAGATCGTCATCCGTGAGCCTCGCGACGGACCCCCGCACACCCGGCGGGGTCCCGAACTTTCAGTAATTCCTGAAATCATAGCCCGCCCGCTGGCTCTCTGGGGGTGGCTCGGTCTGGAGTCCGGGTCAGTCCTTGCCCGCGGCCTCGCGGAGCTCCTCGGCGACACCCTCGAGGCGGGCCTGGCCCTTCTTGTCCAGCACGCTGACGACCACCGCCACCGCGAACCCGATCACGAACGAGGGCAGCAGGACGTCGAGCAAGCCCAGGTAGTTCTTGACATCCCCCTGGCCCATGGCGTCAAGGATCTTGGGCGCGGCAAACTTGAAGAACGGCACGCCCAGGAAGCCCGCGACCATGGCGCACTTGGCCCCCATCGCGGTCAGCTTGGACCAGAACAGACTCAGGATCATCACAGGGCAGAACGTCGCGGCGATGCCCGACCACCCGAAGATGATGGTCCAGAAGACGCCCTCCTCCTTGTCGTACATCAGGATCCCGATCCCGATGCCGAACGCGACGAGCGAGAGGACGAGCGTCACCTTCTTGGAGAGCGAGACGAGCTGCGCGTCTGGCATCTCGGGGTGGCGCGATTTCTGCCAGTAGTCGCGCACGCCCGCGGACGACGCGACGACCAGCAGCGAGTCGATGGTGGACATGATGGCGGAGAGGACCATCGCGATGAAGATCCCCGCGAAGAACGCGGGCAGGAGCGTGACGGCCATGTAGGGCAGGATGTCGTCCTGGTGCCCGCCGATCTGCTCCTTGGTGTACAGCCCGCGTCCGACGATGCCCACGAGCACGGCGCCCGAGTCGGCGAAGATCGTCCAGAGCAGCGCCACGGCGGCTCCCTTGTTGATCTCCTTCTCGCTGCGCAGCGAGATGAACCGAACAAACACTTGCGGCGAGCCCCAGAACCCGATGCCGATCGCGGCGAGCCCGATGACGCCGATGATCGAGCCGGTGGTCCAGCCGCCTGTTGAGGGCGTGACGACACCGGTGAGTTCGTCGGCGGGGCCAGGGCCGTGGAGGCTGAGCAGGTGGGGGTCGATGGCTCGGAGCGATTCGGTCAGCTGGGTGACGCCTGTGAACTCGAGGAACCCGACGATCGGCAGCGCGACCAGGCCCAGGAACATGAGCGAGCCCTGGAAGACGTCGGACCAGACCACGGCGGTGAACCCGCCCTGGGTGATGTAGATCAGGACGATCGCGAAGCCGACCGCGGCGCCAACGTAGTGGTCCCACCCGAGGAACGAGTTGAACGCGCCGCCTGTCGCGAAGACCTGCGCGCCCGCGTAGATCGCGACGAAGACCACGAGCGAGCCCGCGGCAATCAGGCGGAGCCAGTGCCCGTTGTCGCGCAGGCGTGATTCCAGGTAGTCGGGCACGGTGATCGAGTCGTACCGGTCACTCAGTCGTTTGAACCGGCGGGACATGATCAGCCAGGCGCCGCCCACGCCCAGCATCTCACCCAGCACGACCCAGAACGCGTTCACACCCACTGCGTAACCCAGGCCCGTCAAGCCCAGGAGCAGCCAGGCGGATTCGCCCGTGGCGCGTGCGCTGAAGGCGACATTGATGAAGCCCAGCCGTTTGCCGCCGGCGAAGTAGTCGCGGATGTCCTTCATCCGCTTGGAGGCGAGGTAGCCGATGACGAGCAGGACCGACGCGTAGAGCGCGACGGCGACGAGCTTCCAGACGGTGTCCATGCTGGATGACGCCCCCTGCACGGCGGTCTCGACAACGCTGGGGTCTACGGCTGATGCTGGGACACTGATGGGAGGCTCCTCTCGATCGGGAAGCCCGCAGCATACACGATCGAGAAAATCCGCTCAGGGACGCGGGTGGCACCGGCTGACCACGTCCTTGAGCTGCGACCGGTCCACGTGCGTGTAGATCTGCGTCGTGGAGATGTCCGCGTGCCCGAGCATGTCCTGCACCGTCCGCAGGTCGGCGCCCCCGATGAGCAGGTGCGTCGCGAAGCTGTGTCGCAGCATGTGCGGGTGGGCCTTGGGCAGGCCCGCCAGCGCCGCGTACTTCTTGACGAGCTGCCAGACCCGGACCCGCTCGATCGGGCGACCCGAGCGAGTCAGGAACACCCGCCCCTTGTCGAGGCGATTGCCCGCGCTCTGTGCGGTGATCAGCCTCGGGCGGCACTCGTTTGTGTACCGCTCAAGCCAGCGCTGCGCCGGGACGCCCATGGGGATGAGGCGCTGCTTGTCGCCCTTGCCCGTGACGCGGATGACGCCCGCGCGGTCCTTGAGATCAGCCAGCTGGATGGAGCCGACCTCGCTGGCGCGCAGGCCCGAGGCGTACATGAGTTCCAGGATCGCGCGGTCGCGGATCCAGAGCGGTGGGGCGTCGCTGGGCTTGTCGGGCTCGTCGGCGGCCTCGATGAGCTGACGCATCTGCTTGGGGCTGAGCACGCCGGGCAGCTTCTTCCAGCGGGTGGGCTGGTCGAGGATGTCCGCGGCGTTGGTCTCGACGAACCCGCGCGCGCACAGCCAGCGGCAGAAAACCTTGATCGTCGCCAGGTGGCGGGCGAGGGTGGCCGAGGCGTACTGGCGGTCGGTGCTCAGGCCCCGGACGTGCGTGATGAGCGCGGCGGGTGTGACGTGGGCGGGGGTGGAGCCGCCCGCGTCGGAGATCTCGGCCAGCAGGTCGAGCAGGTCGCGCTCATAGGCCTCCATGGTCGCGGGGGCCAGGCCGCACTCGATGCGCAGGAAGACAAGGAACTGCCCGAACACGTCCACGAGCCCGGGGGCGAGGCGATCGCGCAGGACGTGGGTGCGGGATGGGACGCGCTGGGGCATGGTCAGTGGATCGGCTGTTGAGGGGTCCGGGGCGAGAATGAAAAACGCCCCGGTCGGAGAGACCGGGGCGTCGCGTTACGGAGTGGAGATTCCGGCGTTAGCCGAGGAGCTGGAGAACGTTCTGGGGGCTCTGGTTGGCCAGGGCCAGAACGTTGGTGGAGGCCGAGACAAGGATCTGGCTGCGGGTCAGGCCCGCGGTCTCCTTGGCGAAGTCGGCGTCACGGATGGTGCTCTCGGCGGCGGCGGTGTTCTCGACGGCGACACCCAGGCTCCGGATGGTGGCCCCGATGACGTTCTTCTGGAAGGCGCCGAGACGACCGCGGAGGCTGGAAACCTGCTCGATGGCCTCATCGACGACCTTCTGAGCGGAGGAGAAATCACTGCCGGTCGCGTCGACCACGTTGTAGTCCTTGCCCGAACCCAGGTCGTCGAGGAAGCCGAGCTCGCTGGTGCCCAGCTTGCGGACGGCGACGTCCTGGATACCGATGGACACCTTGCCGGCAATGTTGACGTCCGAGGCGAGCTGGAAGTCGGCGCCGCCACCGGAGATGGTGAAGGCGGAGACGCTGGCCAGGGCCTGGGCGGTGGCGGTGTTGAGGTTGATAGAGACATCGAGGAAGTCGGAGTTGACCTTGAGGGTCTTGCCCTTGCCCGTGGCGAGCAGGCCGTTGACCGTACCGGCGATGTCCTGGCCGTCGTCGCGGACGCCGTTGTTGGCGGCCGAGAAGTCGGTGTGAGCCGAGGTATCGATGGTGGAGTTGTCACCGGACTCGAAGTCGTAGATACCGATGTTGGATGCGGTACCGATGTTCGCGTCATCGACGACGGTGACGGAGACGTACTCCGAGGATCCGAACGACTCGGAGCGGAGGGCGAGGCCGGTGGTGCCCGCGGAGGCGGTGACACCGGTCACGTCGGAGAAGGTGTTGATAGCGGCGACGACCTGGGCGATGGTCTGGCCCGAGGAGAACTGGAGCTCGCGGGTGCCCTTGGAGCCGGCGACCTCGATGGTGAACGCGGAGCCGGTGGCGCCGCTGAGGTCAACGGAGCCGCCGCCGAGCGAGAGGTAGACAGCAGCCTGCTGGGCGGACTGGGTGACGATGGCGTTGACGTCGAGGCTGGCGCCCTCGAACTTGGCGCCGTTGACACGGAAGTCCGAGACGCCCGAGGCGACGGTATCAACCTGGTAGTCGAAGTTGCCGCTGAGCAGCTTGGTGCCCTGGAAGCTCGTGGAGCTGGCGACGCGGTCGATGGTCTGCAGGATGGAGTCGATCTGGAGCTGGTTGGCTTCCTTCTCCGAATCGGAGAGACCGGCGGAGTTGGCCGAGGAGGTCAGCAGACCCTGGAGCTCGGTGAGCAGGGTGGAGACCTCCTGGAGGCCGCCTTCAGCAATGTTGACGACCTGGTCGGCGCGCTCCGAGTTGCTGATGGCGGAGTTGAGCGCGGAGATCTCGCTGCGGAGGTTCTCCGAAGCGATCAGACCGGCGGGGTCGTCCTTGCCGCGGTTGATCCGCAGACCAGTCGACAGACGCTCGAGCGAGAAACCGAGCTGCTGGTTGTTAGCGCCCAGAACTCGCTGGCCGAGCAGCGATGAGATGTTCGTGTTGATGCGACTCATTTGAAAGATCCTCCGTGAACGCGAGCTGGGACGGTTGTGGGTGTCCCGTGGTGTTTTTCGAACGGGCTGCTCCACCCGGTGGGCCTGCGACGTGCCGACCCGCTCGAGAGATTGACCCTCCCGGCTCCGTCCGGGAGGACTCGCCCGGGATTGACCCGGACGAGTGATCTCGGGATCGGCGGCGTCAGGTGGCGAATTCACTCGCCGTGGCAAGATTGAGAAAGAATCACGCCGGCGCCGGCTCGTGTGATTGCGCAGCGCGCAAGAGAAAGGCCCCACCCTGATCGGGTGGGGCCTCGCCAGTACCGGCCTGTTGTGGGGGAAACTCGCCTAGCCGAGAAGCTGGAGCACGTTCTGGGCCTGCTGGTTGGCGAGTGTGAGAACTGTCGTGCCCGAGCTCTGGAGGATCTGGGCTCGGGTCAGGGCGGAGGTCTCGACGGCGAAATCAGCGTCCTCGATAATGGATTTGCTGGCCGTGAGGTTCTCGAACTGGGACTGGAGGCTCCGGGTGTTGGTCTCGAGCACGTTGCGTTCGAACGCGCCCAGTCGCCCGCGGAGCACAGAGACCTCGTCGATCGCCTTATCGAGCACGGTGCTGGCTCCGGAGAAGTCCCGGTTGGCGGCGCTGGTTCGCAGGCTGTTGGCCTGCCCGTCCTGGAGGCTCGAGAGGTAGTGGACGGTGCCGTTGACCAGGCTGCCCCCGAGGAAGGAGGCGGAGGTGGAGGAGATACCGATGTTGGTCTGTTGAAGGGCATTGATGTCCTGGCCGAGCTGGAAGAGGGCGCCGCCGCCGGTGATATCGAAGACGGACGTGGTCGCGGCCGGGTCGGTTGCAAAGGTCTCGTCGAGCAGGAGCTCGACGGAGAGATTGGGCGACGTGAGCGAGACCTCGAGCCCGTCGCCGTTGGCGAGCGAGCCGTTGATGAGCGCCTGGACATCGACGCCGGTGTCGCGGTTGGTGGAGGTGAGGGTGGTGCCGATGCCCGCCCAGGGGAAGCCCGCGGAGAAATCGGGGAGCTCGAGGCCGTCGGCAAACTTATAGGTCTCGAACCACGTGGCGCTGGTATCGCCCCCGAGGCGTTCGACACTGACGAACTCGTCGGACCCGTAATCGACGGACCGGAAGATGACGCCGGAGTTTGGGTCGCCGTTGATGAGCACGGCCTCGACCCCGGTCAGGGCGCTGCGTCCGTTCACGCTGGAAACGAGGTTGGTCAGCGAGGTGCCCGAGGCGAAGGAGAGCTCGTTGACCCCCTTGGAGCCTGCGACGCGGATGGTGACAGCCGAGGCGAGGACGCCGTCGGTGAGTGCGCCGGGCATGTCGCCGTTGAGGTAGAGGGCGCCCTTCTGTGCGGAGGCGAGGACGTCGACCTCGACTTGTTGGGAGTTGGTCCCGACGAAGCTGGCGGCGAAGACGCGGGCGGTTTTGATCTCGGACGCGTTGATCCCGCTGGTGATGTAGTCGAGTGACCCGTCGAGCAGCTTGAGCCCGCCGAATGTGGCGGTGTTGCTGATGCGGGTGATGGACTGGATGGCGGAGTTGATCTGGAGCTGGTTGGCCTCGATCTCCTCGTCGGAGATGGCGCCGGAGTTGGCGGCCTCAACCGTGAGCCCCTTGATGGTGTTGAGCAGGTCGGAGATCTCGACAAGGGCGGCCTCGGTGGTCGCGATAACCGAGCTGGCACGCTCCGAGTTCCTGATGCCCTGCTCGATGCCGGCGAGATCGGTCGCGATGCGTTCGCTGATGATCAGACCCGCCGGGTCGTCCTTTCCGCGGTTGATGCGCAGACCGGTGGAGAGGCGTTCGAGATGAACGCTGAGATCCTTGCCTGAGCGATCGAGATTGGCTTGTGCAATGAGGCTCGGGACATTTGTGTTGATTCTGGCCATGGCAATCCTCCGTGATTGCGGTGTCCGTCTTGGTCGCCCCCGACTCGATCCTCCGCGCGGGGGTGGGGTGGTACGTCTGACGATTGATTGATGACGGGGTTAACCGGTGCTGCGTATCCCGGGTCCCTGGGGCTTTGGTTCGGTCTGGCGCGTCTTGGAGGTGTCGTCGTCGGATCGGCCCGCGGTCAGCCGCGAGGCGCGGGCGCGGTTGGCGCTGCGTGCCGGTCCTGGCCTGACCTTCTGGGCGATCTCCTCGATGGCGCCACCAGCGATCTTGGCGGCCTGCTCGTTCTCCCGCGTGATCGCGTCGTACACCTCTTTGCGGTGTACGGCGATGCGGGTTGGCGCGGTAATCCCGAGGCGCACCTTGTCGCCTCGGATATCGACGACGGTGATCTCGATGTCGTCGCCGATCATGATTGTCTCGTCGCGCTGCCGTGAAAGCACAAGCATTGCGTGAGCTCCTTGTTCGCATCCGTGCCCGGAGGGTGCGGCATCCCTGCCTTCCGGGGAGTCGTCTTCATATCCTTCCGCCGCGGGTCGAGCGTTCTGCGGGCGATCCGTCGGCGGCGCACGAAGGGCGCCTGGACGGGGTCGTCCGGAGAGCGATCGCCAGGGGCGGACCGCGTGCAACAAATCAGGCCGAGGCGACAGTCTCCGCCGGGCCGACCTTCATCAGCGGGTGGCGGGTGGTCCATCGCTTCTCGGCGACCACCATCTGCTCGCCGATCCTGGCGAGGGTGTTGATGATGAGCGGTCCCTGGAGGTTGCCCGTGAGCTGCTGATCGATCTTGTTGACGATCACGAAGACCTGGGCGTCCTCGAGCTTGTCCAGCGACAGCTCTTCCATCTGCTCGGCGCGGATGGGGGCCGAGTAGCTGGGCTCGAAGAGCGTCGGGTCGGTGACCACGAAGGCCAGCCCCGGCTCGTCCAGGCTCTGCAGCCAGAAGAAGCACGCGTCGTCGCCCGGCTGCAGCAGGCACCATCGTGTCTTGCCCGGGAAGCCGAGCACCCCCTTCGGGAACGTGATCACGCGGTCCTCCGCGATCTCGATC
>JAJDDH010000235.1 GCA_029260415.1 Phycisphaerales bacterium
TTGAACGTCGCGCACCCGTGTCCAGTCCAGCAGGACACTCGTGCCGTTGCCCATCATCACGCTCACCCCCTGCATGTCCAGCGTGGTCACCGTCCCTTGGGGCGGGGCGTCGTCCCCCCACAGCTCCAGGATCTGTGACGAGGGCTGCGCCTGGGCGGCGCTGAACACCGCAGCAACAACAACACCGCATACCTGTTGCGTCCATGGTTTCAAGGGCGGCTCCCCTCGACCCGCGCAAAGCTCCCGCCCGAGTCCGCCGCGATCTTGCGCATCATCCGCTCCACCTCGTCGCGGTCAGCGCTGCTGGAGAACTCGCCGAACATAATGCTGTGGATCGGGATCCGCGAGCGCCGGTTGAGCTGCTCGATCCGCTCGGGAACGTCCGCGAGGAACCGCCCGTCGGTCATGAAGTAGATCGCATCGGGGGGCGGGCGGAGCGAGAACACCTGGTCGAACCCGCTCATCGGCTGAGTGCCCCCGTCCGGATAGGCCCGGTACAGCTCCCGCCTGGCCCACAGCTTCTTCCGCTCCGTCGCGTCGGACCAGATCCGGCGCGAGCCGAGCGGTGACGCGGCGTTCGAGTAGAACACCACAAAGAACTCGGCGCTCTCGAGCAGGCCCGCGATCGACCGGTCCAGCTCACGCTGGGTGAGCTCCATGCGGGTCCGCCCGCTGGGCGTGTCGGCGTTCATCGACGCCGAACGGTCCACGATGTACGCGAAGCGCCGCCCCTGGGCCTCGAGCCCGAAGAAGCTGGCGCCCGACCCGGAGCCCGCGCCGCCCGACCCGCTGCTCGCGGCATCGAAGCTCGACGCCGACGTCACGTCCCCCGAGCCCAGCGAGGTCTCGATCTTGGTCAGCTCGGGCGTGATCTCGTCGCTGCCCGTCGCGTCGGTCATCAGCTCGACGGGCGCGACGTCCGACGCGCTGATCTCGGGCGCCGCGGGAGACTCAAGCTCCATCGCGCTGGACTGGATGGTCGCCAGCTCGACGCTGGTCATGACGGCAAAGTCCACGCTCCCGGGCGCCGAGCCGCCCGCGTCGGCGGTCGTGAAGTCCACCGTGACCAGCGCCGCGATGAGCAGCAGCAGCAGGTGAACGCCGATCGACGCCCCCGCCCCCACCAGCGTGACCCGGCGCAGCAGCCTCCACAGCCCGCCCCGCTGGGGCTCGGGCGCCGCCCCGGGATCCGCGATCTCCCAGCCAAGGTCCTGCGGGTGCTGGGCGCCGGTGGGTTGGTGCTGGGTGTCGCTCACGACGGTATCGTACAAACGGTCGGTCTCCGGGATTGTCGCTGTGCCGATCTGCGTCGCTCGCCCGAGCCGCCCGGCTCCCACGGGCCTATCCGCAGGGTGGAGCGGGTGGTTCGCCCGTCCACTGGCGGGGATCCGAACCCGCAGAAGATCGGCGCCCACTTGACCCCCCCGCCGCTCGTCCGTTGAATGCCCAAGCGGGAGCCGCAGGCCCCGAGGCCGACGCACGTCTCCGGGGACTCTCCGATGCCAACCCAGCAGGCCACCGCAAGCAAGACCGTCCACCAGCGGGCGTGGACCCCGGGCCAGCCCCCGGCACGCGTCCTGCTCAAACTCTCGGGCGAGGCCTTCTGCCCGTCGGGGGGGTTCGGGATCGACGCCGACGAGCTGGGGCTCATCGCCGAGGAGATCCGCTCCGCGACCGAGGCGGGCGCCCAGATCGCCGTGGTCGTAGGCGGGGGCAACATCATCCGCGGCGCCGAGCTGGCCCGGACCGACGGGTTCCAGCAGGCGACGGCCGACTACATGGGCATGCTCGGGACCGTGATCAACGCCCTGGCCCTGCGGGAGCGCCTGCAGGCGTGCGGCGTGGACTCACGCGTGCAATCGGCGATCGAGATCCGGGCGGTCGCCGAGCCGTTCATCCGGGGTCGGGCGCTGCGTCACCTGGAGAAGGGACGCGTGGTCATCCTCGCCGCGGGCACGGGCAACCCGTTCTTCACGACCGACACCTGCGCCGCGCTCCGCGCGACCGAGCTGGACTGCAACATCCTGCTCAAGGCGACCAAGGTGGACGGCGTCTACACCGCGGACCCCAAGAAGGACCCAACCGCCACGCGCTACGACCGCCTCACCTTCCGGGAGGCGCTCGAGCGTCGCCTGCAGGTGATGGACATGACCGCGCTGGCGATGTGCCAGGAGAACCGGATCCCGGTCCTGGTCTTCGACTTCAAGCAGCCCGGGGCCATCCGGGGCGTGATCGAAGGCAAGCCCATCGGCACCCTCCTGACCTGCGCCGAGCCCGACGACTGAACCGGACGCCTGAGCCCACCAGCGTCACGATCGCGGATCGGGGGCGTATCATCACCCCCTGACCGCTGCCGACTGAGAGGACACCATGAGCACCGATCCCGACACCATCCTGCTTGAAGCCGAGGAGGCGATGAGCAAGGCGATCGAGTACCTGAAGAGCGAGATGCGGGGCATCCGCACCGGGCGAGCCTCGACGGCGCTGGTGGACTACATCAAGGTGGACTACTACGGGTCCTCGGCCGATCTCAAATCGCTTGCCGCGATCTCGATCCCCGAGCCCACCCAGATCCTCATCAAGCCCTTCGACGCCTCCTCGCTCGCGGCCATCCGCACCGCGATCGAGACCTCCGACCTCGGGCTCAACCCCAACGTCGAGGACAAGTCCATCCGCATCAACGTCCCCTCGCTCAGCCAGGACCGGCGCAAGATGCTCGTCGCGCAGGCGAAGAAGCACGGCGAGGAGCAGAAGATCGTGATGCGCAACACACGCCGCGACGCGAACAAGCACGCCGACGCGCTCGCCAAGCAGGCGGGCTCTCACGTCTCGGAGGACGAGGTCAAAACCCTCAAGGACGAGATCCAGGAACTCGTCAAGAAGTACGAGGGCCAGGTCGAAGAGATCATCAGCGCCAAGACCAAGGAAGTGCTCGAGGTCTGACGCGTTCGATCACGCGTAGCCCAGCCCGTCCAGGTCGTCCTCGTCCAGCCCGAACTCGTGCCCCAGCTCGTGCAGGATCGTGATCCGGATCTGTCGCTGCAGCTCCGCCTCGTCGCCCCACCCGCCTGCGAAGCTCACGATGCCCAGGCGGTAGATGTGCACCTGGCTGGGCAGGACCCCGTCGTCCTCCACGCTGCGCTCGGTCATCGCGACGCCGGTGTGCAGGCCGCACAGGCTCGCGCGGTCCTCGGCGCTGCCCGGGTCCAGCCCGAACTCACGCAGGACCCGCGGGTCGGGCTCGTCATCGACCAGCAGCGGGACCTCCTCAAACATCGCCAGAATGTCGGGCGGGAGCGACCCCAGGACCACATCGACCAGCGAATCAAACCTGGCCCGCTGCTCGTCGGTCATCGATCGCCCCTCGATCGCTTGGGCTCATCATCGAGAATGTCGGCGATCCCGACCCCGGTCGCCTGGAGGATCGGGCGCAGGCGCAGGCAGTCGATGGTGACCCCGACGAGCCCGATGGTGACCAGCACCGAGCCCACGGCAACGAGCACGATCTCGCCCGTGTGCAGGGCCTGCCCGACGGGCCCGCGCACCCCGCCCGAGAACAGGCGGAGCACGTCACCCGCCGCCGCGATCCCCACCGCGCCCAGCAGGGCCAGCAACGACTGACGATCCACCGTCCCGGTGCGTACCACAACAGAGCGCATCGCCAGGCCCCGCGCCGTCGGGCGCAGCCCCAGGATGACGATCGCCAGCAGCGCGCCGATGCCCAGCCGCACGAGCGTGCGGTCCTCGCTGGGTCCACCCGCGCCGAACATGGGCATGGCCTGCCCCGCGTCGATCTCCATGTACAGGTACCAGATCAGCAGCACCAGCGGCGCGTACGCCAGCACCCCGCCCGCGGCGCGGAGTCGGGGCCCCAGACCCAGCCCGGCGTGCGGGCGGATCAGCACGATCGCGCCCAGGCCCGAGACGAGCGTCATCAGCACCACCAGCCACGCGGTCCACGCCGGGCTCCACGCGACATCGAGCCAGTGCAGGCTCAGCTCGCTCAGACGCATCACCCACGCCCCGAGCGCCGCGACGAGCGCCGCGCCCGACCAGACCACCAGCCCCCACGCCGTCAGCCCCGGGCGGATCAGACGCTTGAGCTCGCCCGCCTTGGGATCCACCAGCGCCAGAATGGTCGCGCGGACCGGCGCCCGGCACTCCGGGCAGATCTCCCGGATCGACAACCCCCGCAAGTTGTACCCGCACCGCATGCACGGCAGATCCCCCGTCAGCTCCGACGCGAGCACGCTCGCCCAGGGCGGCTGAGATTCCCCCGAACGCACAGGTTCACTCGGTCCAGATTCCACGCTGATCCCCGGAGGCCAAACTCGCCGGCTCACGGACGGCACGCCCGCGTCCTGCCATCCTACATCATCTCCCCGCCCGCCTCCGTTGCCCGTCTCACGATCCGTATACTCGCCGGCGCCCCCACCCCGCCGCAACCACGGGCGGAGCGAGACGTACCGACCTCAAGCAAGGACGCCATGCAAGAGCTGATCGAACGACTCAGATCGAATATCACGCAGGTTTTCCTGGGGAACCCGGATGCCGTGGACCGCCTGATCTGCTGCCTGCTGGCGCGCGGGCACGCCCTGATCGAGGACGTCCCGGGCGTGGGCAAGACCGTCCTCGCCTCGGCCATCGCCCGCTCTATCGACTGCCAGTTCACCCGCGTCCAGCTCACCCCCGACATGCTCCCGGCCGACATCCTGGGCGTCACGGTCTACGACCGCCAGTCGGGGCGGTTCGAGTTCAAGCGCGGCCCGGTGTTCACCAACATCCTCCTCGCCGACGAGATCAACCGCGCCACCCCACGCACCCAGACCGCCCTGCTCGAGGCGATGAACGAGGCGAGCATCTCGATCGACGGCGCCGTCTACCAGCTGGGCCCCCCCTTCATGGTCCTGGCGACCCAGAACCCGTACGAGTTCGAGGGCACCTACCTGCTGCCCGAGAACCAGCTCGACCGGTTCCTGATGCGCATCGGGCTCGGGTACCCGTCGCCCGACGAGGAATCGAGACTGCTCGAGCTGCGTCCCTCACAGAACAGCCTCGTGGGGCTGCAGCCCGTGCTGCACGCCGACGACGTGATCGCGCTGCAGGACACGGTGGACAGCGTGCGTCTGGACGAGTCGCTGCGTAAGTACATCGTGGACCTGGCCATCGCTACGCGCGAGCACCCCGAGGTGCAGGTCGGGCTCTCGCCGCGCGGATCGCTGGCGCTGGCTCAGGCCGCGCGGGCGACCGCCGTCATGCAGGGACGCGAGTACGTCATCCCCGAGGACATCCTCGACTCAGTCCTGCCCGTCTGCACGCACCGGATCATCACCCGGTCGTACAGCGCCGGCAGCGAGAGCGAGGCCACGGCGGAGATCCTGGACGCGGTCGTGCAGTCGCTCACCAGCCCGGTCTGAACGCACCCCCGCCCCGCCGAGCCCGCGATCTGCCGACCTCCGGAGGACACGCCATGCCCCGACTCATCCGTCACGACGCCGAGGGCCCGATCAAGATCGAGCCCCAGGACAAGCCGATCTTCGTCTGCGCCTGCGGCCTGAGTAAGAACTTCCCGCTGTGCGACGGCGCGCACAAGGGCTGCAAGGGCGAGACGCCGGGGGTGGTGTCGGTGTACGACGCTCAGCGGGAGAAGGTGGTTGAGGAGCGGGCGGACGATTGAGGGTCACTCGCTGACGAGTTCCGCGAGCAGCGACATCGGGTGCGCCGACGCTCGACGGGCCCCATCCCAGACCTGATGCCGGCAGCTCGTCCCCGTCGCCAGCAGCGTGTCGCCCTCGCCCAGTGACCGGGCCGCGGGCATGAGTCGCTGCTCGCCGATACGCATGGACAGGTCGAACCGATCCCGCGTGTACCCGAAGCTGCCCGCCATGCCGCAGCAGCCGGCGTCGAGGACCTCCAGCGAGTCCCCCACAATCCGGCTCAGCAGCCCGGCGGAGCTGTCCGCGCCCCACATCGCCTTCTGGTGGCAGTGGGCGTGCAGCAGCACCCGCCCGCTCGGGGTCTTGAAATCAGGTCGGCGTGGATGCTGTTCCCAGCGTTCATCGAGGAACTGTTCAGGCAGACGCGTCCGCTCCGCGAGTGTCTGGCGGAGCGCGATCGGACGCCCGATCTTGAGCGAGAGCCAGTCGTCCTGCACCGCCGAGAGGCACGAGGGCTCGATGATGAGCAGGCCCGCGAGTGTGTCGTCATCGATGATCGGTTCGAGCGTGTCGAGCAGACGCTCGGCGCCGCGGATCGCCGCGGGCAGCAGCCCCAGCGAGATCCGCGCCCGCTGGAAGTCGTCGCACCGGACGAGCTTCACGCGGTAGCCAAAGGCCTCCAGCACGCGCCTGGTCGCCAGAGCGATCTCAGGCTCGTTGTACTGCGTGAACGTGTCCGCCAGCAGCGCGACGACAGGAGCGTCCGCGGGCAGCTCCCGCGCGTCGGGCCCCCACTGCTTGTGCAGGGGCTTGCGGAACTCGGGCATGGAACGCTTCGGGTGCAGGCCCAGTGCGGCGTTGAGCGCAGCCCGCGTCGGCGCGAACGTGTTGACCGCGTTGACGAGCCCGGGCGCGACGGACGAGATCCGACTCGCCCGATCGATCATCCCCATCGCCCGCGACCGCAGCGGCGTGCGTGATCCCTCGTACCCCTGTGCCAGGTACTCGCTCTTGAGCCTCGCGATGTCCACGTTGCTCGGGCACTCGCTCTTGCACGCCTTGCACGAGAGGCACAGGTCCAGCGTCTTGAGGGTCTCCGCGTCGTTCCACGTCGGTCGGCCCGGGCCCGTCAGGTCCAGCTGCCCCGTCACGGCCAGCCTCAGGGCGTTGCCCCGCCCGCGGGTCGAGTGACGCTCGTCGAGCGTGCCCATGTACGAGGGGCACATCGTCCCGCCCGACTTCTTGCGGCAGACTCCCGCGCCGTTGCACCGCTCGATCGCGTGCCCGAACCCACCCTGGTCGGTGTAGTCATAGAACGTGTCAACGCTGGGCGTGCTCAGCGCCGCGCCCGCCGGGTTCACGCGGACCTCCTGGGCGATCGACTCGATGGGCCCGGGGCTGACGATGTTGCCCGGATTCAGGCGCCCCTCGGGGTCGAAGATGGACTTGATCTGGCGGAAGGCGCCCATGAGCTCGGGCCCGAAGAAGTCGTCCAGCAGCGGGCCGCGGGCGCGCCCGTCGCCGTGCTCGCCGGACATCACGCCCCCGAGCGACTTCGCCAACGCCGCGACGCGCACGGCGATGTCCTGCATGCGCCGGGTGTCATCGGCATCCTTGAGATCCAGCAGCGGGCGGACGTGGAGCACCCCCACAGACGCGTGGGCGTAGTACGACGCGATGGTGTCGTTGTCGGAGACGATCTCGCGGAACCCGCGCACGAACTCCGCGAGTCGCTCGGGCGGGACGGCGTTGTCCTCCACAAACCCCAGCGGCTTGCGGGCGCCCTCCACCGCGTGCAGCAGCGGCTCGCCCGAGACCCGCAGCGCCCAGGCGTCCGCCATGCCGTGGGTGTCATCGATGATCCGCGCCTGTTCCACATGGAACAGCGCCGACGCCTGTGCGCACAAGCCCCGCACCTGCTCGGCGCTCTCCCCGAAGAACTCGGTGTACAGCACCGCCTTGGGCGTCTGGCCCGATGGCGCGGGCAGCGCATCCACGTACGCCCGGCACTGCGTGTTCTTGCGCGCCAGATCCAGGATCAGCTCGTCGAGCAGCTCCACCGCCGCGGGGTGCAGGGCCAGCAGGGCGGGCAGCGCCTCGATCGCGTCCTCGATCGAGGCGAACGCGATCACGCACAGGCCCTTGGCTTTGGGCAGAGGCTGGAGCTTGAGTGTCGCCGAGAGGGTGACGGCGAGCGTGCCCTCGGAGCCGCAGAGCAGGGGGGCGAGGTTGAGCCTGCCCGGGACGTCGCCGTGGGCGTCGAGCTGCCTGAGGATCTCGTCGAGCTGGTACCCGGCGCTGCGCCGCAGGGTCTTGGGGAAGCGCTCGCGGATGCTCTGCTCGTGCTCGCGGACGACCCTGACAACCCGGGCGGTCAGGTCCGCGACGGCCGGGTCCCGCGCCGCGGCGCCCTCGTCGAGCGTGACGACGCGCCCGTCGGCGAGGCACGCGTCGACGCCCAGCACGTTCTCGCTGGTGCGACCGTACAGGATCGAGTGCGCCCCCGCGGCGTTGTTGCCGATGCACCCGCCGATGTTCGCCTGGCGGGCGGTGGACGGGTCGGGCGCGAAGTGCAGGCCCGAGCTCGCGATCTGGGCGTTGAGGTCGCCGATGGTCATGCCCGCCTCGGCGCGGCAGGTCCGCTCGGGGGTGTCGAGCCCGAGCAGGCGGGTGCAGGCGCTGGACAGATCGATCACGACGCTGTGGTTTCCCACGCACTGCCCGGCCAGACTTGTCCCCCCCCCGCGCGGGAGGATCGGCAGCTGGCGTTGGGCGCAGAACTCCACGGCCCGGACGGCGTCCTGCGTCGAGCTCGGGATGACCACGCCCAAGGGCTCAACCTGATAAATCGAGGCGTCGGTCGCGTAGAGCATCCGGTCGTGGAGCCCGAAGCGGACCTCGCCCTGGACCGCGTTGGCCAGCTCGCGCGCGAGCTGATCGCGCTGGGTCGGGCTGAGGATGGTCTG
>JAJDDH010000236.1 GCA_029260415.1 Phycisphaerales bacterium
AACGTCCTCTACATGGACCCGGACGCCCAGAACTACGCCGCCTTCACCTCCACCAACCTCCCCGCCCTGCTCGGCTCCCTCGACCAGCGCGACATCGCCGACCACATCGACTACATCCTCGTCATGCCCGGGGGCCAATACCGCGTCGGCGCCATCGGCTACGTCTCCGACCCGTGCGCCAGCATCACCTGGTTCAGCATCAGCTCCTGCTACACCTCCGCCTTCGTCGCCGACGGCATCCTCGCCGGCGGCACACGCCAGAACGAGACCAACCGATACTTCGGACTCTTCACCGACATCCCCGCCTTCGACAGCAACACCGGCTACATCAGCGGCTCCCCCTCCACCTCCGAGTTCGCCAAACGCTACTTCATCGGCGCGCTCCTGGGCTACACCAGCACCGAGCTGGGCAACACCCTCCAGGAGCTCTTCGACATGGTGGACCGCTCCGTCGCCGCCGACGGAACCCACCCCGACGGCACGTTCTACTTCATGAACAACCCCGCCGACGTCGCCCGAAACGTCCGCGCCACCCAGTACAACAGCACGCTCCCGCTGCTCAGCAACGCCGGAGGGACCGGTGAAATCATCAACGGCACGCTCCCGCTGACCCGCCACGACTGCCTCGGCGTCATGTCCGGCTTCGCCACCCAGAACATCGAGGGCGCCGACATGACCCTCCTCCCCGGCTCGTTCTGCGATCACCTCACCAGCTTCGGCGCCCTCTTCGACCCCTCCACCCAGACTAAGGCGTCCGAGTGGATCCGCAAGGGCGCCTCGGGCTCCTACGGCGCCGTCCAGGAACCCTGCAACTACATCGGCAAGTTCCCCCGCGCCAACTTCCACGTCGCCTACGCCGGGGGCATGACCCTCGGCGAGTCCGCCTTCCGCTCGCTCGCCTTCTTCCCCTTCCAGGGCCTCATCTACGGCGACCCCCTCACCCGCCCCTTCGCCCACATCCCCAGCGTCTCGGTCCCCGACGCCCCCACCGCCCCCGTCTCGGGCGTCGTCACGCTCTCCCCGCAGGCCACCACCACCCACCCCACCGCGTCGATCGACGCCTTCGAGCTGCTCATCGACGGCGTCTCCGTCGAAACAACCGGGCCAACGGGGACCTTCACCATCAACACCGCCCTGCTCAGCGAAGGATCGCACGACGTTCGCGTCCTCGCCTACGACACGACCACCATCCGCACCGTCGGGCGCTGGACGGCGCTGCTCGACGTGGACAACACGCCCCACGCCGCCGCGCTGCTCGCCAATACAAGCGCGGGCGAGTTGAGCACCGCTTTCGAGTTCACCACCGCCGCCGCGGGCGGGCCCGTCAGCGAGGTCCGCCTCTGGCACAACGGACGCATCGCCGCCTCCAGCGCCACCACCGCAACGCCAATCATCGTGCGCGGCCAGGCCTTCGGCGCAGGCCCCGTCTCCGTCTGGTCAGAGATCCTCTTCACCGATGGCACAATCGCCCGCTCCGCGCCGATCGATCTGGACATCGCCGACTCCGCCTCCCCCGCCGCGGCGACCCCGGTCGCGTTCTCCTACTCCCGGACCGTTTCCCCCGCCTCGCCCGCGGTCATCGAGCTCCCGACCTCGTTCGTCGACGACATCAGCGACGCGAGCTGGTCCATCACCACATCCCCCGCCCAGGCGTCGTTCCTCAACAACTCGGGCCCCTACCGCGTCCTCGTCCCCGACGCGGGCGCGACGGGCTCGGACCTGATCCAGTTCCGGGTCTCCACCCCCTCGGGAACCTCCTCGATCGCCTCGATCAACCTCACCTACGCGCCGCCCCCCTGCCCCGCCGACCTCGCGGCCCCCTTCGGCACGCTCGACTTCTCCGACGTGCTCGCCTTTCTCACCGCCTTTGGCTCAGGCGCCCCCGAGGCCGATCTCGCCCCGCCGTTGGGCACGTTCGACTTCTCCGACGTCCTCGCCTTCCTGGGCGCGTTCGCCGCAGGCTGCCCCTGAGCCCTCGGCGCGCGAACAATCCCCCGATGGGCAAGGACGAGCCACGCTCAAAGCGACTCCGCAGGACCGCCGCCGCCACCCGCTCAGGCCTCCGGCGCTACCCCCGCGATCTCACCCAGTCGCTCACCGCCCCCGTCCGCCCCGTCCCGGGCGATGCCCCCGCGTGCCTCCGCGCCATCCACGAGCACGACCCCCTCGCCGCGTCCTGGCTCGGGCACGCCTCCGTCCTGCTCCGCCAGGGCGGGACCACCATCCTGCTCGACCCCGTCTTCTCCCACCGCATCGGCATGCGCCTGGGACCGATCACCCTCGGTCCCCACCGCCTCCTCCCCGCCATCGACCCGCAGCGCCTCCCCCCCATCGACCTCATCCTCATCTCCCACGCCCACTTCGACCACCTCGACCGCCCCACTCTCAAGTCACTCGTCAGCGACAGGACCAACGTCGTCACCGCGCGAGGCACCCGCGGCCTCATCCCCCGTGGTTTCCGCCACGTCATCGAGCTGGATTGGAACAAGTCGCTCAACGTCTCGGGCGTGAACGTCACCGCCCACGAGCCCGAGCACTGGGGCGCCCGCGCCGCCGTGGACCGCCAGCGCGGGTACAACGCCTACCTCATCGACAGCGACACCGACCGCGCCTTCTTCTCGGGCGACACCGCGTCCACCAACGCCTTCCGCGCCATCGAGAACGTCGATCTCGCCATCTTCGGCATCGGCGCCTACGACCCCTGGGAGCACAAGCACGCCACCCCCGAGCAGGTCTGGACCATGTTCCGCGCCATGAACGCCAACCGCCTCCTGCCCGTCCACCACTCCACCTTCGAGCTCTCCGACGAGCACGTCGACGAGCCGATGCAGCGCCTCGTCCGCGCCGCGGGCGCCGACTACGCCCGCCTCATCACCACCGCCCCGGGCGAGCTCTGGTCACCGACGCCCCCGACCTGACTCAGATCAGCGGCCCGCCCAGGCGCGCGATGTTCTCGCCCAGCCGGGTCAGCACCCCCCGCGCCGCCCAACGCTTGGCGTCGACCGGGTCCGACGCGTTCATGTACTCCCGCTGGAGCATCCGCAGGCGGCTGGCCACGTCCGTGTCGTAGATCATCAGCGTCACCTCGAAGTTCAGGAAGAAGCTCCGCGTGTCGAAGTTCGCCGAGCCGATCACCGCGAACTCGCGGTCCACCGTGATCGTCTTGGCGTGCAGCAGCCCCTTCTTGAACCGGTAGATCCGCACCCCCGCGTCGATCAGGTCCAGAAAGTGCGACTGGCTCGCCATCTGCACGATCGGCGTGTCCAGCTGCGCGGGCACGATCACCGACACCTCCACCCCGCGCAGCGCCGCAGACTCCAGCGCCAGCTTGATCGCCTCGTCGGGCACGAAGTACGGCGACGTCAGGATCAGCTCCTCCCGAGCCGCGTGGATCACCTCCAGCACCGACCGGCGGATCGCCGACGACGCCCCGCCAGGGCCCGAGGGCAGCACCTGCGCCTCCGCCCCCTCGCCGATCTCCAGCTCGGGCAGGTACGCCGTCACGTCGATGTCCGTCTCGCTGTCGAGCTGCCAGTCACTCATGAAAACCAGCGCCAGCGCCTGCGCCCCCGCGCCCTCGATCCGCGCCGACGCGTCGATCCAGGGCCCGATGTGCGCCCGCCGCCACACCCGGAACCCGTCGTCGGTCATGTTCTGGCTGCCCACGTACCCCACCCGCCCGTCGATCACCACGATCTTCCGGTGGTTCCGCAGGTCGATCCGGTGAAACAGCATCCGCAGCGGGTTCGCCTTGAGTGACCCCAGAACCTCAACCCCCGCCCGTCGCAGCGCCGACGCCCGGTCGCTCTCCAGGAACGCCTTCCCCCCGTACGCGTCAACCAGCACGCGGCACTCCACCCCGCGCCCCGCCGCCCGGACCAACGCCTCCACCACCCGGTCGGGCCCGCCCCCCACCTGCCAGATGTACGTCAGCACGTGGCAGTGATGCGTCGCCGCGTCGATGTCGGCGCACACGCTCTTGAGAAACTGATCACTCCGAGCGAACAGATCGATCCGGTTGCCCCGGAACGGGGGCATGTGGGTCTCCGCGGTCCCCAGCTTGGCGATCTGCTCAAACCGTTCGGCGCCCCCGCCCCACGCACGGCGCTGACGCCACAGCGAGCCACCCTGCTCCGAGAGCGACCGCGTCACCCGCTCGTACCGCCTGGCGCGTGAGGCGCCCAGCCGGCTCTCACCGATCAGCAGGTAGATCAGCCCGCCCAGGAACGGCAGAAAGAAGATGATCGAGAGCCAGGCCAGCGACGCGGACGACTCGCGCCGGCGCATCACCACACGGAACGACAGCGCGAGCCGAATAAACCAGTCCGCGCCGAAGAACCCAACCGTGGCAACCAGTCGCCAGTCCATGGGCCAACGGTACCACGCCAGCGCACAGCCCGGGTCAGCCTACGGCCCGTTCCCGCCCTGCCCGCCACCGCCGCCACGGAACCCGCCCCCGCCGCCGCGACCTCCCCCAAAGCCGCCCCGGCCACCGCCAAAGCCGTCGGCGCCGAAGATCTCCTCGAGGTTGAACTCGTCCTCGCCCGCGATCTCCAGGTCGATCATCAGGTCCCGGAACGCCTGCACATCGCTCTGGTCGAGGATGCCGTCGTTGTTCACGTCCGAGCTCATCGCCCCCTCGTTGTACCGCGCCAGGAACGACTCGAGGTCCTGGTTGTCCACCGCCCCATCGTTGCCCGCGTCGTACCGCTGGCGGAACTCGCTCCGCTCGCGGGCCGTGCGGAACTGATCGAACGCGGTCTGGCGCTCATCGCCCGTTAGGCGCCCGTCGCCGTCGGAATCGAACCGCTGGGTGATCGCGTCGCGGAACTCGCTGCGCTGCGCCCGCTCGGCGTCGCGCGCCAGCGACTCCTCCACGTCACTCAGCTCCCCGTCACCGTCCAGGTCGTACGCCGCGATCCGCCGGTCCAGACGCTCTTGCTCGCGCGCCCGCATCTCCTCCTCCATCACGGCCAGCTCGCTCTCGCTCACCACCCCGTCCCCGTCCGCGTCGTACCGCATCAGGAACCGACGCCCGCGCGGCGAGTTCTTCATCTGCTCGATCCACGCCGCACGGCGCTCCTCGTCGCTGATCTCGCCGTCCCCGTCCGTGTCCATCCGCGCCATCCGATCGGCCCGCATCGACTCGAACATCGCCCGGCGCTCGTCATCGCTGAGCTCACCATCGCCGTCCGTGTCCCACTTGGCCCGGTCGAACCCGCCCCGCGGGCCACGCTCTTCGCCGTCGCGCCGCTGGCGGTCGTCGTCGCGCGTCGCCGTCGGGCGGGGCGCCTTGGGGGTGACCTTCTGCTCCTGAACGACGGGCTCGGGTGTCTCCTCGATCGCCTTGGGCTGCGACGCCTGGAACGCCAGCACACCGCCAGCCCCGACCGCCCCGACCACGCCAAGGGCCAACCCGATCATCTTGCCGTTCATGGTTCTGTCCTCCGCAGCGCCGGATCCGCTCGAGCGCCGAATACGCGATCACGCCCGGTCGAGCCGGGTTCGTCGGCTCAACGCCGCCGACCACCCCATATTGCATGGCCCACCCCAAACAAAGACCCCGCACAAGGCGGGGTCAGAGAAAGTGGCGAGGGGGAGACTTGAACTCCCGACCTGCGGGTTATGAATCCGCCGCTCTAGCCAGCTGAGCTACCTCGCCAGAGGTCTGTACGGGGCGGATCGTAGCCCGACAGGCCCGACCGACCCACCCGCACGGGCAACCATCTGCGCCGCTCAGGTCCCCGACGCGTCCGCCCGCGGCGTCTCCACCGGGTCCGCCTGGCTCACCCGCACGTCCTGCCCGGAGGCGTCCGTGGGCGTCTTGGCCGACTCGAACCGAGCCGGCTCCGGACGAGACGCGGCCTCATCCACCTCCGTCTCGATGTCCTTGAGCCCCTTCTTGAACTGCACGATGCCCTGCCCCAGGCTCTTGCCCACCTCGGGCAAGCGACGCCCGAACAGCAGCAGCATGATGATCCCCAGGATCACCAGTTCCGGCGCGCCCAGGTTCGGGATCAGTCCCAGCGTGTTCATCCAAGCTCCTTCCCCGAGCGATCGCCCGGGC
>JAJDDH010000237.1 GCA_029260415.1 Phycisphaerales bacterium
GAACGCGACCCGGTCCGCCAGCGCGTCATCGTCGCGCACGATCGACGCCTGGCTGATCCCAACAGACCCGTGCGCCGTCGCGGACTTGACAATCAGCGGGAACCCGAGCCGCCCCGGGCGCTTGACCACCCGCCCCATCCGGAAGACCGCGTACTCGGGCACGCGCACCCGCGCCCGGCGCAGCAGACGGCGCTGCAGCGCCTTGTTCGTCGAGAACAGCATCCCCGCCGGGTTGCACCCGGAGTACGCCTGCCCGATCAGCTCCAGGTACCCCAGCACGTACGCCATCTTCGCCTGGCTGCGTGCAAACTCCTCGAGCAGGTTGAACACGATGTGCGGGCGGAACCGCTCGATCGCCCCGTCCAGCGCCGCCAGCTCGTCCTCGAGCCCCACCACCTCGACCTCGTGCCCCAGGCTCCGCAGCTCGAACACGACGTCGTAGTCCGTCTTGATCTGCTCGACCTGCGCCGCGCTCAGCCCCTCGAGCGTCTCGGGCGGGATCAGGTCCTCCCGCGTCATCAGCAATACCCGGCGCGACCGCATGACCCCAGACTACCCCCCGCCGCCCCGACCCGCCGGCCTCACCACCCGCCGTCCCCCAATCACATCGATACCCGGTGCCGCCCCGAGTGCAGGTAGTTCATCGTCTGGATCGTGAGCATGATCGCCGCCTCGCGGGCCAGCGCCTCCTCGTCCTCAACGCTCGCCCGCAGCCCCAGCTCCCCGCTCCGCTGGATCATCTCCCCGAGCACCTGGTCGATCATGTACTGGTACTGCCCCGTCCACACGCTCACCGCCCGGCGCAGCGCCTTCCGGTTGGCCCGCAGGAACGCCCCCGCGCTCCGCGTCGAGCCCGCGCTCAGCTCCTCGGGGAACAGCCGACGCAGGTGCTGGTCGTGGAACGCCGGGTGATCCGTCGCGTACGTCGCCTGTCGCCCGACGTAGTGCTCGCCCAGCGTCGTCCGCATCGACGCCAGCGTGTCCTGCCGCTCCCGCGTCGAGACCGGGGGCCTGCGTCCAGCGATCTCCCGCATCAGCTCATCGACATACTCCAGCTTCTTGAGCGCCGCCCACCCGCTGTACCGCTTCCGCCACCCGCTCTTGGGCGCCAGCCACACCGCGAACGTCTCCGCGAAGTCCTCGTCCGGGTGGCTCTGCGCGTACCAGTCGTCAATATGCTGCACGAACCGCTTGCTGTAGGGGCGAGGCTGGTACGTCTCCGGGTACGGGTCGCTCGACCGCCCGAACAGCTCGCGCCAGCGCGGGCGCCGGTTCAGGCGGTACGCGTTCTGGATCGCGTGCCCCGTCTCGTGTCGCAGGATTTTCATGCACTCCCGCTCGGTGCTGCCCTCCGCCTCAAGCATCATCTTGCGCTCCAGGCGCATCAGCCGCGGGTGACACAGGTAGAACGGCGCCCCAAACCCCGTCAGCCCGACAGGCGTCATCCACTCGCTCGACACCCACACGTACGGGCGATACCGGAAGCCCCTGGCCTCCATCTCCCCCAGCAGCCGCTCGATCCGACGCCCCAGGGCGGTGTCGTCGGGCGACACATCCAGGTCGCAGAACCGCAGCCCCAGCAGCTCGTCGTCGCTCATCCGCGACAGCGGCGCCCCGCCCACCTTCACGCTTCGTCGCTTCGCCGCCACACCCCGAGCCTACCGCCGCAAACGCGATCCGTCACGCGTCCGACTCGCTCAGCAGCACGTACAGCACCATCAGCCCGCCCAGCAGCACCAGCGACCCCACCCAGAACGCCAGCGCCTTCCGCGTCGCCTTCTTGCTCTTCTCCGCCTCCCACCAACGCGCAGGGCGGATCCCCTGCGCCAGAAACGTCACCACCGCCGCCAGGTTCACGCACACCACGTTGATGCTCAACAGCAGCAGCGCCCCCACCCCCGCCTCAATCCGTCCCGAGCCCAGCAGCACCCCCGTCGCCACCGTGGGCGGCAGCAGCGCGATCGCCACCATCACCCCCACCAGCGCACTCGACACCCCCGTCGTAAACGCCAGCGACCCCGCCACCCCCGACGCCAACGCCAGCACAATGTCCATCGACCCCACGTCCGCCCGAGACATGATCTCACCCGATTCAACGTTGATCGGGGCCACCAGCCCGATCAGCAGCGAGATGCCCATCGCCAGGCCAACCCCCGCGGCCGCCGTCTTGACCGATCGCCAGATCAGCTTCGAGTCGCCCAGCGTCGTCCCCATCGCCAGCGCGATGTTGGGCCCCAGCAGCGGCGCGATCACCATCGCCCCGATCACCACCGCCACGCTGTCGCGCCCCATCCCCACCGCCGCGACGACCGTCGCTAGCACCACCTGCCCAAGGTACATCCGCGTCAGCGACGCCGAGCCCGCCACATCCTCGTACAGCTCCGCCCGGCTCACCCGCTGCGGCTGCCGCTCCCCGCTCTCCCCCTCGGGCATCTCCCACCGCGGCAGCGTCGCCTCGAGCGCATACAGGATCACCTTGAACTGATCGTCCCCCGAGAACGCGTCCTCCAGACGGTCCATGACGCACTCGACGCCCTGGCTCGACACCGCCGCCTTCCACACCGCGATCTCGTCGTTCTCCGTCAGCATCCACGACGCCGCGACCACGTCCGACTCGAGCAGCTCACGCAGCTCGTCGGACCGCCCCGCCGGCACGACCATCTCCAGCATCCGGTCCGCCGTCGGGCTCTCTGCGCTCAAAGCTACTCCTGACCCAGGACGAATCGAAACGCCTTGACAAGCTGCTCGTCCGAGTCGGCAGGATACCCGTGCCCCACCCCGGGGTACACCCGCAGCCGGCTCTCCACACCCCGCTCGCTCAGCATCCGCTGCGCCTCGCGAAACGTCCTCGCCCACGGGTCCCTCGCCCCGATCATCAGCATCACCCGGGGCTGATCCTCGCCCTCGCTCATCGACATCACGTCCGCGTCCCAGTGCCCGCACACCGGGACCAGCCCCGCGAACACCCCCGCGTGCTTGAGCCCCACGTCCAGCGTCGTGTTCGCCCCCATGCTAAACCCCGTGAGCACGATCCGAGCCCCGTCGATCGGGTGCTCAGCCCTCGCCCGCTCGATCGCGTGCATCACCATCCACTCCGCCTCGTCGCGGAACGTCCAGCTGTACCCCCCGTTGCCCGCGGGGCGCAGCCCGTTGGGCACAACCAGCACCGCGCCGATGGCCGCCGCCGCGGCGCGGTAGACCTCGACAAAGTCCTCCGCCCGCCCCCCGCTGCCGTGCAGCGCCACGATCAACGGCGCGGGCGCTTCCGCGTCCAGCCCCTCGGGCACAACGACCAGCATCGCCGCCCCCCGCGCCTCGGCGCAGAACTCCGCGAACCGCGCGTTGCGCCGCGCCTGAACCACCGCCTCGATCTCCGCAAACCGCGCGTGCGATCGGATCGGGTCCAGGTCCGGGTCGGTCTGGATGGACACCAGCCCGCCGTACCCGTTCGCCGCGGCCAGCGCCAGCTGCCCGATCGCCGCCTCCGGGTCTCCGAGCTGCGCGTGCGCACACGCCATGTTGTACGGCACCGTCGCCAGCTCCGGGCGCAGCGCCATGATCTGCCCGCCGACGCGGATCACCTCGGACCACCGCTCGTGGTCCACCGCCTGCTCGTACCGGGCCGCGAGGGCCTGGAGATCGGGCTGGGCCATCGCGGGGCAGGTCAGGATCGCGATCGCGACGACGAGGGCGGTCAGGTGTCTCATGGAGAGCGTTACCGGGCCCTGGGGCGGCGGATGCGAAGCGGCACCGGTCGCAGCGGCTGGGCGAGGCGGGCTGTGGGTGATTCACACCAACCCGCTCGACAGGGTCGCGCACGTTCGTGAGTATTCACTTGTGGACCATCAGTTCGGGTGTCCGCCTGAGGAGCTTGCCGTGGATCGAACCGAGTCAGCGACGCGCGGGTTTACGCTCGTCGAGATCCTCATCGTCGTGGTGATTCTGGGGATCCTATCGGCGGCGGTCGTGCCCGCGTTCGGCGGGGTGACGGACGATTCGCGCCAGGGGGCGTTCATCGAGAGCCTGCACGGGATGACCGAGGCGTGCGAGATGTACCGCGCCCGGACCGGGCAGTACCCGGCGGACACGTCATCGGGCGTGTTCCCGCCCGAGCTCGCCGGGGTGATCCAGGTGTCGGAGTTTGAGAACGGGACACCCATCGGTGGGGTGTGGGACACGGAGCTGAGCGACAGCGGGATCGGGGCCGGGATCGGGGTTCACTTCGACGGCACGGGCGCGACCCGCGACGACGCGTTCATGCTCGAGATCGATGTGCTCATGGACGATGGTGACCTGGCGGGCGGGAGCTTGCAAAAGCTCGCGGCGGACCGGTACTACTTCATCCTGGAGTTCTGAATCACCACATCCCCCGCGGCGTGCAGCTGCCCGGGGGCGGTGAGACGGGGGTGGGTCGGGCCCGCGAGCACTCGCTCGCGGGTTTTTGTCGCGGTGGGACGGGAGGCTTCGCCTACAGAGGTTGACTCGCCCCCCGGGTGCGTGTGATCATAAGGAACATGGAATCCGCGCAGAACCAGCTTGGAGGTTTGTTCTATATCAGTGAGCGGGCGCCCGGGCTGCGCGAGGCGGAGATTGTGGACGGGATCGTGCTGCCCGCCGGGGCCAAGAACCGGCGCCTGGATATCACCGGGTGCCTGTGGTTCGGGTCCGAGCGGTTTGCCCAGGTGCTCGAGGGGGCGCCCGATGCGGTCGGGTCCCTGTACGACGAGATCGAGCGCGACGCCCGGCACCGGGACGTCCGCCTGGTCTGGCGTGGGCCGATCGCCGAGCGGTCGTTCCACCGGTGGGGCATGAAGCACATCACCGGGGACGACCGGGACGAGATGGGGCAGGTCGTCAGCGACTACCTGGGGCGGCACGGCGTGACGAGCGTGATCCGGGACGAGACGCCCGTGCAGGTCGGAACGCGGATGCGCCGCGCGTTCACCCGCCTGACGGCGCGGGCCTGAATCGGTTTCACATCCGGGTTGATCGGGGGCAGCGGAAGCACGCCCGGGGGTGGTTCGTGCGCGCAGGATCTGGGCCGCGGCCTTGCGGGTGGTCTCGCGCCTGGCGGCGGCGAGGCGCGGGGGGAGCAGCTCGGTGTCGGTGTCGCCCGCGAGACGGGTGAGGGTGGTCAGGGCGACAGCGTGGGCCTGGGCGGCGATGAGCTGCGCGCGGGCCCGGGCGGCGCGGGTGAGGGCGGCGAGGCGGGACTGGGTGGTTGGGGATTCGAGCCAGGCGAGGAGCTGGTCGAGGGTGAGCAGGTGGTTGGCCGCGAGTGTGGCGAGGCCCACGTCGGCGGCGAGGTAGTCGGCGAGGAGGGCGTCCTCGTCGGAGGCGCCGGGCGAGAGGGATGGGGCATCAGGCTGAGCACGGCTGCCCTGCGGGTCAGGCGTGGCGCCGGAGAGATCGGTGGGCCCGTCGTTCAGGTACTGGGTGATGCGGTTGTGTGGGTCGCTCATGGCCCACGGTATGGGGTGGGGTTGGGCGTGTCGGCGTGGGCGACCGGGAGGGCCGTGATTCGGCACGCGCGGTGTGTCGGTACGCTGCGGATTGGATCGGTGCACGAGAGCTTGGATGGAGACCACGACGATGAAGAAGGACGGGATCAAGCTGGTGATGTGCCTGACGCGTCGTGAGGGGACGACCCGGGCTGAGTTCCAGGACTACTGGCTCAACAGCCACGCGAAGCTCTGGGCCAGGCACGCGGGGGCGTACCGGTCGAAGCGGTATGTGCAGGCGCACACGGTCGAGACGGCGCTCAACGAGGGGCTGCGGGCGTCTCGGGGCATGGGCCCGGCGTACGACGGCGTGGCGGAGGTGTGGTTCGAGTCGGAGGCGGAGCTGATGGAGGCGATGGGCACGGCGGAGGGCGAGGCGGCGAGCGCGGTGTTGCTGGCGGATGAGG
>JAJDDH010000238.1 GCA_029260415.1 Phycisphaerales bacterium
GTGTTGTAGTTCAGCTGGGCCTGCTCGTCGGGCCCGTTCGCGTCCGCGTTGCCCCAGATGATCGAGTTGGAAATCTCGGCGGTCGTGCGGAACAGCTCAACGCCCACGCCTCTGGGGTAGGTGGAGTTCGGGGCGTGGTTGTCCACGATGGTGCAGTTGATGATCCGTGTCCCGTCGGCCAGCTGCACCCGCAGGGCGCTCGAGCCGAACTCCAGGTTTCCGATGTTTCGGGCGATGAGGCAGTTGGCGATGGTCGGCTGCCCGCCGATGGCGAAGATCGCGCTGACACCGCCGTCGCAGACATTGTCCGTGATCCGGCAGTTGAGCAGGACTTTGTCCTCGCCGCTGAGATCCCCCGAGAGGTGGATGGCGGGGGTGGAACCGATGCCGGGCTGGACGCCGACGCTTGTCCAGACGTCTGAGTTCAGGCCATGGTTGGCGACGAAGTCGGAGTTATAGATGCGGGTCTTGGTCCCGTCCTGGATCCCCGCGCCGGCGCCCGAGTAGGCGGCGTTGTCGGTGAACACGCAGTCACGGATCAGCACGTCCGAGTGCAGCGTGAAGAGCCCGCCGCCGCTGTGCTCGCTCGAGCAGTTGACCTCGATGTCGGCGTGCCCGCCGGAGATGGTGAGACGGTCCAGCTCAACACGCTCGGACGTGTCTCGGAGATTGACGACGTGGTACGCGTTGTCTGAGCGGTTCCCGAGCCCGGGCGTGTCGTCGCCCGCCAGATCCCCAGAGAGAATCGTGGGCGGGGCCTGCGGGTCGCGCTGGCTCGGATCGGTCTCGGTCCCTACGAACCCGCCCCGGATGGAGACGCCGCGCTGGGGGCGGAAGTACATCGAGCGGGCGCCCGCGGGCCCGGGGGTGTACGTGCCCGAGGCGAGCCAGATCTCCTGCACGTCACCGCTGGCGGCGGCGAGCGCCAGCGCGTCCTGCAGATCGCTCTTCGCGTGGGTCCACTCAAGGCCGGTCGCGGTGCCGATGGCGTTGGCGTCCACGTAGAGCACGCTCGCCTCAGCCTCGTCGGGCACGCCGTCGAGGTCGAGGTCGAGACTGGCGCCGGAGCTGATGTCGCAGGCGTCGGGGACGCCGTTGCGGTTGAAGTCGACGTCCACCTCGTCGGGGACGCCGTTGGCGTCGCAGTCGTCGACAAGGCCCATGGTGATCTCGTCGGCGTCGCACACGCCGTTGTTGTTCAGGTCATAGCTGCGGAACCGCGAGACCGCGACCGTCGCATCGAGCAGGGCCAGCGAGGCGTCCGCTTCCTGCGGTGCTCCCACGGGCACGCCCGCGGGCTGACCCTCGATCAGCACGTCCGGGCTGGAGAACATGAGCACGCGCGGAGCGCCCGAGGTGGAGACGGCGGTCGCGAAGCTCTCGTCGGGGGCCGAGTAGGCCCGGGCGTAGCTGCGGGCGCCGTTCGAGCAGGGGGTGTCCTCGTAGTTGTGACGGATCCCGAGGTTGTGCCCGATCTCGTGGACGAACGTGAGGTTGGGCGAGCCTGAGCACGCGACGCTCACGATCGAGAACCCAAGGTCCTCCCGCCCGATCGCGCCTGGCCACACCGCCAGGTACGCCCGCCCGCACACGTCGGTCGAGCCAACGAACATGCACACGAGGTCGGCCATCGTCTCGTCCCGCATCGTGAGCGCGTCGCTCAGGGCGCCAGCGCCCTGCTGCAGGTTCGACAGATCGGAGCTGCTGAAGCCCGAGTCGTTGTAGCTGACCACCTCCACGCCGACGAGGGCTGCGACCGTGGGCACGCCCGAGGCGCCAAAGGCGGTGTTGAGGTCGGCGATCGCCGAGGCAGCGAGCGCGTCCATCGCCGCGACGCCGCCCGCGGCCGCCTGCGCCTGGGGGGTGTACACGATGAGGATGTCGATGGTCGACCCGTCCTCGCTGCAGGGGCCCGGGACGCCCCGGGCGACGTCCGCCGTGACCGGGCGCCAGTGGGCGGGCGGGGCGGGGGCCTCGAGCGGGCCCGGGCAGATATCGGACTGCCCCCAGAGGGGCGAGCAGCAGGCGGCGAGGATGGCGATCTGGCGGTGCATGGCGGTTCTCCGGGTGTCTGACACCCGGGTGGGCGACATGCGTGGTCGGCGCGCCTCACGGAATCTCATGGATGAGCGATCGCCGAGCGTGTCAGGCTGATGGCGCCCTTCTGGGAGGACGCCAATGAACGCACGCGTCCAGGTGATGAAGGCTCACCTGGACGCGTGCGGCTCGGGCCGGAGAGGGGAAAGCACGCTCCAGCGACTCCAGACTCGAATCCCGTCAGGCTGGCAGGGTCACGGGCACCCAGCGCCAAACGCGGACAGGAAGCCGACGATGTCCGTGAAGTCAAAGACGCCAAAGGGTGGCGCGAGGTCCGCCGCGGGGTCCATCGCTCCGAATGCCCCGAGGAAGGCGACGACATCGGTGAAATCGAGCACGCCGAATGGCTCGGCCAGGTCGGCGTCGTTGCAGCTCACCGGCGCCATCGCAAACGGGACGGGCCAGAACCCGGCGCTGAGGTCAAAGTTGCCGCTACCCGCGTCGCCGGCGTCAAACTGCCCGATGCCCCCCGAGAGCGTGAACATCCCCCCGGCCATGTCCATGGCTCCGCCCGAGTCGATCGTGCTCCAGCTCAGCTCGTAGTCGCCGCCCGACTGGGCAGACGCGTTCGTTGCCAGTGCGGTGATCAAGGCGATGGAGAGTGCATGATTGTATCGCATTGGTTGATCTCCTTTGAATGGGTGAGACGCCGGCTCACTTCTGCTCTTCACGGGCGAGCTGACGCTCCATCTCTTCGATGCGGGCGCGCATGGCCTGCAGCTCGTCCTGGATCCGGCGTTCGTTGTCCAGGATCGACTGGTCGATTTCCGCGATGCTCTCGTCGGGGGTCAGCCCGCCGTAGTACTGGCTCGGCTGGTCGAGTTGAGGGCCCGCCCAGGTGGCGGGGGCGGAGATTGTGCCGTAGGCGGTGGGAACGAACAGGCACGAGAGCGCGACGTCGTTCATGTCGAACGTGCCTGAGGTCGAGTTCTGATCCCCGAGAAAGTAGAAGGTGTTGTTGCCCGCGTTGACTGAGAAGACGCTGTGGAACGTGACCGGTCGGTCATACGTCGCCGTGGGCAGAATCGCGGGGATACGCAGCTCGACGTCCTGCCCACCCGGCAGACTCCCAGCGTTATTGGAAACGCCCATGTTGGCCGTCGTGTTTGCGCCGATCACGTGCGAGACCTGCGCCTCGGCGGACGCGATGACCAGCACGTACCCGCTGCTGGGGCAGTTGATCGTGCGCTGATCGATGATGTCGATCGTCGCGGCCACGGGCGAAAGCGTTGCGCCCCCGGAGCTGGCCCGGAAGGCGATGCCCGGTTCATTGAGCATCTCGACGGCGTTGATCGCGTCCGCGTCGAGGTTCACGGAGGCGTCCCCGTTGACATGGGTCTGGAAGGTCATGGTGTTGGCGTCGCCGCGGATGGTGACCTGCGTGCTCTCGTTGCCCGCGAAGTTGCCGTCGACCTGGAACCCGATGGAAGAGCCGACGCCCGAGTTGTTGCGCCGGTAGACGTTGAAGTAGCCGCCGCCGTTGGTGCTGATGTCGAACTGCGAGGTGATGATGGGGGTCGAGGTCGCGTTGAAGACTTGGAGATTCCCCCCGTTGGTGGACCCACTGGCCTCGGCGAGGATGGCGTTGTTGCCGTTGGAGCTGGTGATCTGGAGGCGGCCGCCCGCGGCGCTGCCGTTGGCGCCGATCTGGAGGGTGGCGGGGTCGAACAGGCCGCCGTTAGAGTTGAAGATGGAAACAGGCCCGGACGTCGCGTCGAGAATGGAGTCGTTGTCGTAGGCGTCGGTCAGCCCGGTCATGGCGGATTCGGCGATCTCGGCGATGCCCGCGTAGGACGAGAACGTCGCGTGCGGCGCCGCCGTCATCTCCTGGGCGGGGGAGAGGGTCGTATAGCTTCCACCGCCGACGGGTCGGACGGAGATCTGGAGCCAACGCCGATCGCCGATGAACAGCAGCCCCGAGCCGCCGAAGTCCACGGTGACGGTGAACAGCCCGTCCACGACCTCCACGTTAGAGCGGGTGATGACGTTGCCGAGCAGAGCCGTCGCGGCGGCGTCCCTGAAGAGCCTGAACTGGAAGTCATAGAACCCGTCGGCCAGTTCAGATCTGTCGGACAGCCGACCCTGATAGGTGAAGGTCTCGGTCAGGGGCTGGGCCTGGGCCAGCCCCGCGGACGCGGCCAGCACGCCGCACGCCAACGCTCGGATCATGTTTCTGCTGCTCATCATTGAACTCCTGTGCTCTGGGTGGTCCCGGGCGCCGCGGGCGCTTTGGGTTCAAGCCCGCCGGCACTACACTGCTCGTTGGTGGGGAGGCGATCTCCCCGCTCTGGATGGAGAGGCAGCACCCGGTCCCGGTTCCCATCACCGGATGTCAGAACTTGTGGGAGATCTTTGTGTCCCGAGTCGATGAGCTCACCCTGATCCTCAACGAGCTGGGCGCCCGCCCGAACGGGGATTCGGCCGCGCTCATCGAGCTGGTGTACGACGAACTGCGTGGGCTCTCTGCGTCCTACCTCCAGAACGAGCGCCCGGACCACACGCTCCAGGCGACCGCCCTCGTGCACGAGGCCTTCCTCGCGATCAACCCCCGGTCGCAGCCCTGGGCGGACCGGACGCACTTCTTCCGCGCCGCGGCCAAGGCGATGCGACACATCCTGATCAACCACGCCAAGGCCAAGAAGGCGGTCAAGCGTGGTGGGGGGGAGAGGCCGATCCGCCTCCACGAGACGGCGCTGCTCACCGACAGCCCGGACTTGGACCTGCTCGAGCTCGACGACGCGCTCCGCCGGCTCTCCGATCTCGACCCGGAGAAGGGGCACGTGGTCGAGCTCCGGTTCTTCGCGGGCTGCAGCATCGAGCAGACCGCCACAGCGCTGGGCGTGTCGACCGCGACGGTCGAGCGCCACTGGCGGTTTGCGCGGGCGTGGCTCCGAGCGGATCTTCAGCCCGAGGAGCGTGCGCCATGAACAGCGTCCCGTCCGACTCGTTCCAGCGCATCGAGGCGGTCTTTCACTCGGCTCTCGAGCGCGCGCCCGGTGAGCGTGAGGCGTACGTCGAGCTGGCCTGCGCCGACAGCCCGTCGCTGTGCGGCCGCGTGCTGCAGCTGCTTCGGGCGGACGAGCAGGACGCCGACTCGCTGAGTGATTCGAGGATCACGCCCCTCGCTCGCTCGATCGCGACGCGACCGGCGGGCTCAGACGACCTTCAGGGGATGCGTGTGGGGGCCTACCGCCTTGTGAGCCGCCTGGGCGAGGGCGGGATGGGCTCGGTCTGGCTTGGCGAGCGGGACGATCAGGAGTTCGAACGCCGCGTGGCGGTCAAGGTCATCAAGCGCGGCATGGACTCGGAGCAGGTGCTCAAGCGGTTCAGGGTGGAGCGCCGTGCCCTGGGCGTGCTCGAGCACCCGAGCGTTGCCCGCCTGCTCGATGCCGTGATGACCCCCGACGGACGCCCGGCGCTCATCATGGAGCACGTCGAGGGCAAGCCGCTGGACGAGTACTGCGCCTCGGGCGCCCTGCGGGTTTGCGAGCGGCTCGAGCTGTTCCTCGGGGTGTGTGACGCTGTGTCGTACGCGCACCAGATGCTCGTCGTGCACCGGGACCTCAAGCCCTCGAACATCTATGTGACGCCCACCGGGGAGCCGAAGCTTATTGATTTCGGGATCGCCAAGATTCTGGCCAGCGACGACACGCAGGCGACGGTTACCGCCGCGGAGCAGCGCGTGCTCACCCCCCGGTACGCGTCGCCCGAGCAGGTGCGGGGCGAACCGGTGACCACGGCCACGGACGTGTTCTCGCTGGGGGTGGTTCTGTACGAGCTGCTCTCGGGTCGGGCGCCGTTCGAGGCGCCCTCGGGCTCTCGCGCGGAGATCGGGCGCCTGGTGTGCGAGCAGGACCCGGTCCGCCCGAGCACCGCGGTCACGCGCCTCGACCCGGGCGAACAGACCGGGGCTTCCCCGCCCGCAGGGACGGACGCGTCAACGAGCGCGACGCGACTGCGCCGCGTGCTCGAGGGCGACCTGGACACGATCGTGCTCAAGGCGTTGCGGAAGGAGCCCGGGCGCCGGTACCAGAGTGTCGCGGAGCTGGGCGACGACATCCGCCGGTACCTCGATGATCGACCGGTGCTCGCCCGGGCGGACACGCTGGGGTACCGGACTCGCAAGTTCGTGCGCCGGAACCGGGGCGTGGTCGTGGGTGTCTCGCTGTTCATGGGGATGACGTTTGCCGGGCTGGGGACGGTGTCCTGGATGCTGATCCGCACCCGGGCGGCGGAGGCCGCGGAGGTCGAGCAGCGCGAGATCGCCGAGGAACGCTTTGATGAGGCGGACAGCGTCGCGGGCTTCCTTGAGGAGATGCTCGCGTCAGCGACACCCGACCGGGCCGACGGGCGGGCGCCCGAGGTGCTCCGGGAGATCCTGGACGCCGCTGAGGCGCGGATGGAGCAGGAGCTGACGGGCCAGCCGCGGGTACGCGCCCGGATCCAGCACACGCTGGCGTCGAGCTACCGGCTGGTCGGAGACTATGAGAAATCGGAGAGGCATTTCGCGGAGGCCGAGTCGGTCAGGCGGGCGATGCACGAGCCCGGGAGCTTCGAGCTGGGCACGACACTCCACGAGTACGCGTTGCTGGCGATGGACCGGGGTGACCAGGACCGGGCGCGCGGGTACGTGACGGAGGCGCTGGCCGTGTTCGGCGGGGACGACGCGATGCCGTCGCGGAGCGTTGCCAACGCGCACGATCTGCTCGGTGTGATCGCGATGGAAGAGTCTCGCCTGGGAGAGGCCGAGCGTCACTTTGATGATGCGATCAAAGTCTATGAGCAGGCGGGGCTGAGCGACGACGAAGCGCTCCTTCAGTGCTACGGCAAGCGTGCTGTCCTGCTCGCTCAAACCGGGCGCAACGCGGACGCGATCAGTGTGCTGGAACGCGCGATCGAGCGCCTGCAATCTTCGTCGGGCGCCCCAAGGATCGGGCAGCTCTCACTCCTGAACAACCTCGCGGTGCTCTACCGCAGAGTCGGGCGGGAGGAGGACGCGCTGGCGATGTACAACCGGATCCTGGGCGTCTCGAGAACGCTGCTCGGGAGCGATCATCGCCTTGCGCTGGTGCCCCGTGCGAACCGCGCGATGGTCCTGCACCGGCTCGGGCGCCTTGACGAGGCCCAGGCCGAGTTTGAATCGGTGTACGCGGCCCAGGTTGAGGCCATCGGCGCGGAGCACGTTGACACGGTGACCACCCTGTTCAATCACGCACAGCTCGTGGTCGATCTGGGAGACCTCCCGCGAGCCCAGGCGATGTTCGAGCGAGCGTTGGAGCTCAACACCGCTGCGTACGGCCCCGCGCACCCGAACGTGGCCATGTCTCACGGGGCGCTCGGGAAGGCCATCGCCAGGCTCGGTGGGCCCGATCGGCGCTCCGAAGCGGAGCGGCACCTCGCGGCCGCGCGTGATGCGTTCTCCGGAGCACTGGGTGAGGGCCACCCCGCGACGCTCAGGGCCGGGCGAGACCTCGAGGAACTCCGCGGCGAACTGACCGAGGCCCCCGCCCCCTGACCACTTCGCCCCGGTCCGCTGGCCGCGGCTCAGGGGCATCCGCCCCCGAAGGCCGTGAGGAACGCAACTACGTCGGAGAAGTCGAACGTCTCGAACGGGGGCGCGAGGTCGGCAGCGGCGTTCATCGACCCGAACGCGCTCAGGAAAGCGACGACGTCGGAGAAATCCAGCGTGCCCAGCGGAAGCGCCAGGTCCGCGCCGTTGCACCCCGTGACCTGGACGATCACGCTGGTCGGGGTGTAGACGATCTCCGCGTTCGCGTCGGTGACAACGACCGAGTCGAATGTTCCGATCACCGAGCCCGCGTCCGTCGTGAGCACGGTGTACTGCGCCCCCAGGCCCGGCTCAAAGAACTCGAAGTCCACGTGCAACGCCCCGCCCAGCACGGCGTCGCCCGACGCGACCCGGACGGTGTTGTGCAGGCCCGGGTACCGCTGGATCTCGAGTGTTGAGGTCGCGGAGAAGCTCACGCCGTCGTGGATTGACAGCTCGCTGAGCTGCCCGCCCCGCCCGATGAGCCCATTGTTGATCAGCCCGCCCTGGATGCGACCGGCGCCCTGGATCTCGCCGTTGTTGACAAAGTCACCCGAGGTGGTGTCGATCACGCCCTGATCAAGGAAGATCGTGCCCTGGTTGTCGATGCCCGAAACGTTGTTGCAGTTCAGGTTCGCGCTGAACACGCCCCCGTCGGAGTCCACGTTGATCTGACCCCGGTTGAGGATAAGCCCGTCGGAATCGATGGCGGTCGATCCCAGTACGTTCACTACTCCGTCGTTGGTCAGGTTCATCACGAAGCTGCCCGCCAGCCCGGTCGTCGAGGTGAGCGTCCCGTTGTTCTGGAACGCGCCGATCAGGCGGAGCTCGACCGGGAAACTCACGTACGGGCCCGATAGGATGACGCCGGCTGTACCGAAGACGAAGCTGCCGTCGTTGACCAGACTGGAGACGCGGACGTCGGGTGAGTTGCCCAGGCGGAACTCGGCGCCGGCGCTGTTGTTGAGCGTGCCGATGGCGGTGACCCCACCGAAGATCTGCGTATCAGCGTTGTTGGTGAACGCGGAGATGGAGGCGGTCCCAAAGTTGGGCCCCGTGATCTGGAAGAGGGCGTCATGGGCCCCCGAGGGATTCACGATGACCGAGCCAGCCGTGAGCGAACCGCCCCGCTGGATGTACTGGGCATACTCGCTGACGCCGATCGACAGGGTTGCGGCGTTCAGCGAGCCCGACTCGAGCCGGACCGCACCGTTCGAGTTGTTGGCGGCGGCGACGAGCACGTCCTCGCAAACAACCGCCCCGCCGTCGATGACAAACGTCCCGTCGCCCGTGTTCCCGGCGCCCACGCGCACGTCCCCGCTGACCATCGCTGTGCCGCCGTAGCACTCCCAGACGGCGGTGTCGGCGCCGCTGAGCTCGCCGATAGCGACGCTGGTTGCCGTGAACGCGCCCCCGAACTGTTCGAGCGTGGCAGACCCCTCGATGCCGATGCGGGCGTTGGTCGCGTCCAGGACGCCTGACAGCAGCACGAGCTCCGCGGTCGCGCCGGGCCCCTCGCCCATGTAGAGCGTCCCGCAAGACACGTCCCCGCCCTCGATGGTCAGGATGGCGTTGCCGAACGCGGGCGCGATCTGGAGAAAGCCGGTCACGTCGAGCGTGCCGCCCGTGTGTGTCGAGGAGCTGGCCGGGACGGACGGCTGCGTACCAACGGTGTACCCGTCGACGTCCATGTCGCCGCCCGATTGGGAGAGGTCGCCCACACCGGCAAGCCCGACACGGATGGTGTCGCCGAGAATCGTCCCTCCGACGACCTCCACGCCACCGAGGCCGGGGTTTCCAAGCCCGAAGGAGATGTTCATCTCAGGGAACTCGAACAGATTCCCGCCGATCGAGATCGTCCCGACCGCGCCGTTCATGCCGACGTTGACCACGCTCGTGGAGAGGAAGTCCGCGACGTCCGAGGTTTCGAATCGCCCGTTCCCGCCGAGTTCCTTGCCCACGAGCATCTCGCCGACGATGAACGACCCGCCGCCCATGAGGAACTCGCAGTCGTCCGAGGCGAGCCCGATGGTCATCCGGTCGGCGCTCCAGGGCGACGAGCCCTGCTGGATCGAGGTGACCCCTGAAAAAACGCCTGAGAGGGTGATCTCACCGAAGTTGGGGATTGCGATCCCGGCGCCGTTGAAAATGCAAATGGACCGCTCATCCAGGTACACGTCCTCACCAGTCTGCGGTCGCCCCAGCCCGCTTGGGCCGCCCGACGACGTGGACCACTGCGATGAGTCGCTCCAAAGCCCGATGAGGGGGGCGACCCAGTAACGGTCGGCTCCGATGGCGGGTGAAGCAAGGCCCGCCGCGGCGGCCAGTGCGAGAACTCGGGTCTGAGCGAGCATGGGTGATCCTCCAGTGGGGAAGCGGCTGGTGTGATGAGGGGGTGTTCCCTCGCTCTGTCTCAGCGCCGCCCCCGCCGGCCTTTCTCGGTCTCGCGGGTTTTTTCGCTGGTTCTGAAGCCGGGACCGCCCTCGCCCCGCATGTGTTGATCCCGCAGGCGTTTGCGGCGATGATGCTCACGCGACCCATGCCCTGGATCACCACCACCATCATGCTCGAACGCCTCTCCGATGCGCAAGACACAGCGTGGGAAGAGCTTGCGACCCACTTCCGGGCGCCGGTGCACCATTTCGCGATCCGCCTGGGACTCAACGATTCGGCCGCGGAGGACGTGGTGCAGTCCACCCTGCTCGCGTTTATCCGGGCGTACCGCGAAGGCCGGTATGAGAAGGACCGCGGGCGCCTCAGCTCCTGGCTGTTCGGCATCGCCTACCGAGAGTCACTCCGGGTCATCCGGTCCGGCAAGCGAGAGTTCCAATCCCCGCCAGCACCGGGGCGGACGACGTTCCTCTCGGGTCGCCCGGATGAGGAACTCGCCCGCCGAACCTGGACGCAGACGTGGGAGCGTCACGTGCTCGATCGGTGCATGGAACAGGCACGGGGGGAGGTTGCCTCGAACACGTTCGAGGCGTTCGAGCTCACCGCTCTTCGAGACGTGCCCGCGGAAGCCGTCGCCCGTGAGCTGGGCATGTCCAGGAACGCCGTATTCATCGCCAAGCACCGTGTCCTCAAACGCATCGCCGAGCTCAGGCGCGAGTACGATCCGGTGGAGACCGCGAAATGAACGGCGATGACATCGAGCTGCTTGAGAGTTATGAGCAGGGCCTGCTCTCCGATGAACAACGCGAGGCGGTTGAGCGCCGCCTCCGCGATGACTACGTGTTCCGCGCCATGCTCGACGACGTGAGGGAGGCCAGCACCCTCACCCGGGAGCTCCGATCCACGGGTGAGTTTGCTCTGGCGCGGGGCAAGCCCTCCGTCGCGGGGTACGCGATCGAGCGTGAGCTGCACGCCGGCGGGCAGGGCGTTGTCTTCGCGGCGACACAGCAATCCACCGGGCGGCGCGTTGCGATCAAAGTGCTCCTGTCCGGGAAGTCGGCGTCGCACCGACAGCAGCAGCGCCTGGAGCGTGAGATCGATCTCGCCGCCTCGATCAGCCACCCGGGGGTGGTCACGGTCTTTGACCGAGCCGAGACAGACGACGGTCGCCCCGCGCTGGTGATGGAGCTCATCGACGGGCGCCCGCTCGACGTGTACCTGCGAGAGGAAGCGCTCGGCGTCCGCAAGGTTCTGAAGCTCGTCGCTCAGCTCGCCGCGATCGTCAGCGCGGCCCACCAGCGGGGCGTCATCCACAGAGACCTCAAGCCCTCAAACATCCTCATCGGAGCCGACGCGAGGCCACGGATCCTCGACTTCGGCCTGGCGAAAGCGCTCGAGACGGACACGCCCCAATCACTCGTGACGCACGAGGGCGAGTTCATGGGCACGCTCGCCTACGCGGGGCCCGAGCAGGTCGAGCGGGGCGCCATCGCCGCGGACGTGCGGTCGGACGTGTACGCCCTGGGCGCGATCCTCGGCGAAGCGCTCACCGGGCGTTTGCCAATCGACGTCTCTGGCCCGATCGCCAGCGCGATCGGGCGGATCCGTGAAGCCCCACCGACCCCGCCCTCGAGCGTCCGCGCGGGGCTCGACGCGGACATCGACACCATCGTCCTCACGGCGATGGCGAAGGAGCCGCAGCGACGCTACCAGTCCGCGGCGGAGTTCGCGGGCGATATCGAG
>JAJDDH010000239.1 GCA_029260415.1 Phycisphaerales bacterium
CGACCGGGTGCACACGACCGCGGCCAGCCACCACCGGGTGATGGTCGTCGAGGTGATGGGGCGCAACGCGGGGTGGATCGCGCTGCACGCGGGCGTCGCGTCGGGCTCGGACGTGATCCTGCTGCCCGAGATCCCGTTCGACCTGGACGTGATCTGTGAATCCTGCATCGCCCGCTCGCAGCGGGGCAAGCGGTTCAGCATCGTCTGCTGCTCTGAGGGCGCGATGCCCAAGGGGGGCGAGCAGATCGTCGAGCGCGTGGACCCGACCAGCCCCGACCCGATCCGCCTGGGCGGCATCGGCAAGTGGCTCTCCAACCAGATCGAGGACCGCACCCAGATCGAGTCTCGTTACGTCGTGCTCGGGCACGTCCAGCGCGGGGGCACCCCCAGCGCCGATGACCGCGTGCTGGCGACCCACTTCGGGCACCACGCGATGACCCTGCTGCGGATGGGCAAGCGCAACCGCCTGGTCGTGATGCAGGGGGGCGAGCTCAAGGACGTGGAGATCACGGCGGCCGCGGACAGGCAGCGGCTCGTCCCCGTCGATCACCCGCTGATCGAGGCGGCGCGCGGGGTCTCGACCTGCTTCGGTGACAAGTAAGCCCGGCGCTCGGCGTGTGTTCAGGGCGCGGGCACTCAATATGAGCGACAATCTACCCAGACTCACAGGGTGTATGCCTTATCTTACAAGGCCGAGAAAAACCCGTTGGAGTCTGTGACAACCTCACTTAGGATCGACTTCCACCTCGAAAGAAGTTGAAGGAGATCTGATGTTCATCTCTCGCCTGCTTACCGTGCTGTGCCTCGCTCTCATGGTTGTCGCCTGCAGTTCAGGCGCCGTCATGGCCCAGGACTACCCCCCGGACTACCCGTTCGGGCAGGACGGTGACGCGGGCCATCCCGACGGCTACGACGGGTACCCGGGCAACCACCCCAACAACCCGTCCGCCCCCAACGGGGGGCCCGGGGGCAAGGGGTACGGCTGGGGCAACGGGGGCCAGGGCGGCAACGGCGGCGTCGGCGGCTCCGGCGGCAACGGCGGCAACGGCGGCGATGACGGCGGCGTCGGCGGCGACGGCGGTCACGGCGGCAACGCCCCGCCCGGCGGCAACGGCGGCAACGGGGGCAACGGCGGCTACGGCGCCGACGGCGGCGGCGAAGGCGGCAACGGCGGCAACGGCGGCGCGACCGGAGACGGCGGCAACGGAGGCAACGGCGGTTCCGGCGATAACGACGGCGGGACCGGCGGCAGCGGCGGCGACGGCGCCACCGGCGCCACCGGCGGCGACGGCGGCGACGGCGGCCCCGGCGGCATCAACGGCGGTGACGGCGGGCCCGGCGGCGATGGCGTCGATGGCGACGGCGGCGACGGCGGCGATGGCGGCGTCGGCGACATCACCGCCGGCGAAGGCGGCGACGGCGGCGACAGCGAACAGGGCAACGGCGGCGTCGGGGGCGATGGCGGCTCCGCTGTCCCCTTCGGTGACGGGGGCGACGGGGGCGATGGCGGCAACGGCGTCGTCGGTGGCTCCGGTGGCAACGGCGGCTGCGGCACGGAGGGCGCTGGCGGCGCCGGTGGCGCGGGCGGGAACGGAACGCTCCACGCCGGCCCCGGCGGGGACGGCTGCGGCGGCGGCGACCCGGGCCCCCCAGGCAACCGCATCATCAAGCTCCAGGGCTTCGTCGGCTGGAACTCGCTGCTCAGCACCGAGGGCGAGGACGAGATGGACAACCCCAACGGCGCCGACCCCGGGGTCGTCGCCACCAACTGGGCGGACCTGTCGGGCAACGCCGTCGACTGGCGCGTCTACCTGTGGACCGACCCGGACACCAACGGGGGCATCGAGGTTGTTGATGGTGTGCTCCACCCGGACCACCTCAGCGCCGAGCGTGTCCGCTTCACGCTCGAGTACGAGATCGTCGGGGCGCAGCCCGTGCTCGAACTGGACCTGGGCGACTCGGGTCCGGGCGTGTCGCTGGGCGACGCCGAGCCGATCCCGGGCGAGCCGGGCTGGTTCCGCGTCACGCTCACGGGCGTGCGGTCGGTCTTGTCTCCGCCCTACGGCAACGGCGTGGACCAGTTCTCCTACGCCAACCGTGACCTGAGCGTCCGACGCTTCGATGTGTATGACATCGGCAAGAAGGGCGACCTCAACCTCAACGGCGTCGTGTCGGTCGAGGACCTGAGCGTCGTGGTCAGCAACCTCGGTGTCTCCGGTTCGCTCGAGCCCGAGCAGGGCGACGCGAACATGGACGGCAGCGTGGACGCGGACGACGCCCAGACCGTCATCGATCAGATCGAGCCGTAAGGCCGGTTCGTCGGGACCTCTCTCACCCCGCGCCCGCCCCCTCACCGGGGCGGGCGCTTTCGTGCGCGGAATCCGCGACCCCGGTTCACGAATAAGATCTGCGGCGGGGATCGTCCCGCCCAGGAGAACGCGACGATGCGATCAACGGGGGTTTCTTACCTGCTCTGGCTGCTGTGCTTCGTGGGCCTGTGCGGCGTGCACCGGTTCTACAACGGCAAGTGGATCACCGGGCTCATCTGGCTGCTGACCGGTGGCCTGCTGCTCGTCGGCCAGATCATCGATCTGATTCTGATCCCGGGCATGGTCGAGCGGAACAACACCGACAGCCGGCTCTCGGCGGCCGGCCTGTAGCGCCGCGTCAGAACGGCGGCAGCTCGGTGTCATCAAAGCTCACGTCGTTGCCCGACCCGTCCCGGAAATCAGACTCGGGCCCGGCCTTCTTGCCCGGGGCGAAGGTGTACCCGCCGCCCTGTGGTGCGGGTGGGGCAGCGGGAGGCGGCGCGGGTGACGGCGCGGGATCGAAGCTGGGCGGGGGCGGGGCGCCGAACGACGCGGCGCTCGAGGGCGTTGCGTACCCACCCCCGAACTCGTCGCCCGCGTGGCGCCAGTCGTAGTTTTTGAAGCGCGTGGTCTTGGCGTCCCAGGTCAGCTTGGCGACGCCCGTGGGCCCGTTGCGCTGCTTGGCGATGATCAGCTCGGTCAGGTTGAGCTTGTCCGCGTTGTCCGGGTCGTTGAGCCACTCCTCGTCGTCCTTGTGGTAGTACGCCTCGCGGTGGAGGAGCATGACCACGTCCGCGTCCTGCTCGATCGAGCCCGACTCGCGGAGGTCCGACATGCGGGGGCGGTTGCGCTCGCGCTGCTCTGCGCCTCGGTTGAGCTGCGCCAGGCACACGATGGGCACCTCCAGCTCGCGCGCCAGGGCCTTGATGCCCCGCGAGATCGCGGAGACCTCGACCTGGCGGCTCTCACGCCCCGAGGCGGGCGCCGTAAGCAGCTGGAGGTAGTCGATGATGATGACCTCGATGTTGTGCTTGCGCTTCATGCGCCGGGCGCGGGCCCGGAGGGCCAGGATCGAGAGCGCCGGGGAATCATCGATGAAGAACGGGGCGTCGGAGAGCTCCTGGCAGGCCCGGGTGACCTCTTCGAGCTCGCTGGGGCTGATCGCGCCCGTGCGGATCTTATGCGCGTCCACGCCCGAGCGGGCGCTGATGAGTCGCTGCGTCAGGCCCTCACTGGACATTTCCAGCGAGAAGTACCCGATGGGGGTGCGCGTGGGCGAGGGCGGGCTCCAGGGCGTGGCCCCCCCGAACGCGGCCTGCTCGGCGATGTTGAGGCTGATGGCCGTCTTGCCCATCGACGGGCGCGCCGCCAGGATCAGCAGCTCGCCCTTCTGCAGGCCCCCCAGCAGCTTGTCCAGATCGTCGAACCCGGTGGGCACGCCGTTGACCGCGGTCCCGTCCGCCAGCTCGAGGCGCTTGATCTCCGCCTCGACCAGTTCGTAGAGCGACTCGGCGTCGCCCGTCTGCTCTTCCTCCGCGATCTCGAAGATCCGCTGCTCGGCGATGTCCACCACGCCCTTGCCGCCCTCGGGCGAGGAGTCGTCCGCGTGGTACGCGTCGTACAGGATCTCTCCCGCGGCGTTGATCAGCTTGCGCAGCCTCGCCCGGTCCGCGACGATCCGCGCGTAGTGGGGCGCGTTGGCGGCGCTGGGCACCGCCTCGGCCAGCTGCACGAGATATTTCGTCCCGCCCACCTGGTCCAGCACGCCCCGCGAGCGCAGCGCCTCTGCCAGTTGCACCAGGTCGCCCGACTGGCGTTTGTCGTAGATCTCGACCAGGGCCTGGAAGATCGCCGCGTGCCCCTCGAGGAAGAACGCGTCGCCCTTGGTCACGAACGGGAGCACGTCCGGGATGATCTGGGGGTCGAGCAGCATCGACCCG